>NZ_JBFBKP010000006.1:0-103350 GCF_040702285.1 Arthrobacter sp. NPDC080086 | reverse complement strand
TGGACAACCCGATGGACAGGCTGCGCCTGCCCACAGGTTGCCCACGAGGCTACCCACACTTGCCCACAGCAGCACCAGTGTGCGAGCCCACATCACGAGCAATGTTTGATATTTTGAACCCCATTTTGAACCCCACCTGCGAGCGCTAGCGCCATGAAAAACTAGATGGGATATCCGCGGTCGCGGACCGGGTGCCTATCCCATCTGGGGCAAGTGTGAAGTGGGGAGGCCTAGGGCCTTGAGTATGGTGCCGAGCTGTGTGATGTAGCCCGCGTCGAGCGCGCCATGGAGGCAGGGTGCTACGTGCACCATGGCCAACGCCGGAATGAAGCCTGGATCGCTCCGCGCCGGATCATTGACCTCTACGATGAACGCTTCCGCACGGTAGTCATCGAGTCCGGCATAGAGTCTGTCGATCTCACTGTGCGTTAGCGCGTAGACCATCCCTGCCGCGACCTTGCCGGGGGCGTGCATCAGTATCGCCTTAGCCGCCACCACGATCTGGTGGTCGTGGATATACCCGATGCGCGGCTGGCGAGGTTGCACCCCTTTTTTTGCCAGACCGACGGCGTCCATGTGGAGGCCGTAGAAGAACATGTCGACGAGTCGTTCCATCATGCGTGTCGTTGAGAAGCGGCCATCAGGCCTAAGGAGTGCCGTTGCGGCAGTACTCGGCAAAGCCAGGCCAGTCGCTCAGACGTTCCATGTAGGCCAACGTCGCCGGGAAGCCTTCGTGCGTCAGAGGCGTTTCAAGCCAGCGATTGACCGAGAGGCCGATCGGAATGTCGGCCAAGGTGAATGACGTACCGGCGATGAAGCCTCCGGTACGTTCCAATTGCCCTTCGATGATGGTCATGTGCTTGGCCCATGCAGCGCAGGAGTTCGCAATCTGTGCCGAGTCCTGATAGTTAGGGTCACGCCGTGCAAGCGCCATGAAGGCGTAGGACCACGATCTGTTCAGGTCCGTGGCCTGCCAATCCATCCATTGGTCCACGCGGGCGCGGGCGATTGCCCCAGTCGGGTAGAGGTAGACCGCATGCTCGCGGTTAGCCAAGTAGCGGATGATCGTGTTCGATTCCCACAGCGTGAAATCTCCGTCGCGAATCACAGGTACCAACGCGTTTGGATTGAGGGCAAAAAACTCGGGCGTGTTGGTGGCGCGGAAGCCCGATCCCCAGTCTTCCCGTGTGAAAGCGATTCCCAGTTCGGCACAGGTCCAGAGCACCTTGCGTACATTGATGGAAGTGGCCTTGCCTAGTATCTGCAACATGGCGATGGAGGAGCGCTAGCGGTTCGTCGCGACGATTAAGGCCCGACCGCAGGTTAGCTTCTGTTGTTCTGGACGGCCCAGTGTATCGGCCAGGCGTATAGCGTCACCGATACGGTTCGATACAGTTCGACGCATTTTTACCGGGCCAGCGCTGTCTTGGCGCTGGCACACTCACGGTTGGACGCGCTGCTGTCAATACCGTCAGCACAATGAAATTGGCTTCGTCGACGGCTACTACGTCTGCGCAAGACGTTTTCTACAGCGGCACAACCCTCCCGGCAATTGCTGGCTCCAGCGCGCTGATACAGTAGCGGCTGCTTTCCATGCATTGGGAGTCATGCGTTGGAAATCTGGAGCATGTTATCGGTCAGCCTCGTTGTAGCGACTCTGCCGTTGGGCGTGCCATCGACAAAAGCAAGCGAAGCCGTGTCGTTGGCGCCCGAGGATAGGTTCACAGCCTAGCGGTCAGTTCCGAATCTGCGGCAATCCCGGTCCAGGATTGGGCGCCCCAAAGTTGCAAGTCCGAAATCCGCGCGCTGTACAGGGGTCTCCAGTCGTGCGCGCAGCCGGTGATTTGCTCGGTTGGCCGCCACTTTGGCGGGCCAATTGGCTCTGCAGTTGCACGACCGAGTCCATCACAGTATCTCTGGAGCCACCGTATTGTTTCGGTTGCAGACTTCCTCCTTGCAAGCCCTCCGACACTAGGCGCTCCACCTCAGCTTGCTGCGCACGCGCTTCAGCGTCCGCTTTCTGCTGTTCATCCCTTGCCCGGTCGGCGGCTGCCTGATCCGCAGTCTTGCAGATCCGGCATGTCTGCAGCACGATCTGCTTCTTACGGATCGGCTTTTCACTGGTGCCCATGACACGATCGCTCTCTTCCTTGCCATTCGGAAGGATGGTGAAAGACGGTGTGCTGTCGAGCAAGTACTCGACCTTTGCGCATGCCGGCGCATCGGCTCGTATGAGTAAGTCTGCGCCATACAGACCCTTCTGGCTGCCAGTCGGAGTCATCTGAATACTGGCATTGCAGCTGCCAATGATTTGAGTGCAATCGCACTCCTGAGCTTGCGCCTGAGTGACTGTACCAAGAGTCAGGAGTGCCAACGTCCCGAGTGCCCGAGGCAGCATGCGTGAAGAGTTGTGCATGTTATCGACCCTCGTCAAATTGGGCTTAGCTGCACTTGCGTACCGTGCTGACCTTGTCGAGCAGTTCAGTGCGGCGAGCGTAGGCGTCCGCGGTTTCCTTGCTGCTGTCGTGAGACTGTTGGAGTTGGGCGTTGGCGGCATGCTGCTGGCTCGCGAGCGAAGCATTGCCGGCGCCCATCGCCAGGCCCTCGGCCACCGCTCCGAGTAAGTCGACAAAGCCGAAGCTGCTGTTGTCTTCGTGGTAGTTCTTGTTTGCTTCCACGGCGGCGCGCTCTCGACTCAACGCCTCGCAATTCATGGTTGTGTAGGTTTGCGGATCTTGCATTGGCGGTAGCGAAGTGCATGCGCCAAGAATGGCCGTTGCCGCCAACGCAGCAGCACAAACAGCGTTCGATTTTTGCGAGTTCATCATATCCCCCCACTGAATTTACGCGGGCCAGTTGGAACGCGTGCCCGTGTGCCTGAGTCGGCATTGGTAAGCACGCGCCGATTTTCGTGGCGGAACTCCCCTATGCGTGAACGGAAGATAGGTGTTCTCGGGTGTGCGGGCATCCCCAGTTTTGGGGATGCCATAACCTCAGCGGCCCCGGAGGCCTCGTTGGGAGAATTTTGTTGGTAGTCGCGAACTACTTGAGAAGAGGCAGCAGCAAACGCACTACAGTGCCTTCGCTCGATGACTCGATCGACAGTTCGGCACCGATAGCCGCCGCTCTGGCGCGCATGTTGGTCAAACCGTGGCCGTGTATCACTGTGGCGACATCGAAACCTGGTCCGCTGTCCCAGACCTCGATCAGCACCGTACCTGCCTCTGTATTCTGCTCACCAAGGCTACGCGCGACCACTCGCAGCGCGCCCCCGCCGGCATGCTGCATGGCGTTCGAAAACGCTTCGAGCAGCAGGTACTGCAACTCGCGCACGATCTGCGGTGTAAGGCCAGCCACGGGTGGCAGGCGCTCGACTTGCCAGTCCACCGTCAGCCCGGCGGCCAGCAGTCGGTCGCGCAGACGGTAGCGCAGGTTGCCCAGCACCGCAGCCAGATCACCACCGGTGTCTTGCAGGGCATCCACTGAGAGTTTCAGGGTATCAAGGGCTTGCTGGAGGTGCTGCTGTAGGGCAAGGGGGGAACCCTTGCCGGAGCGCAGCAGGCTGAGCGCCCCGACCAGCGTGCTGCCAAGTCCGTCATGCATATCGCGCATGATGCGGCCGCGTTCCTTGAGGGCCGCCTGCTCACGTTCGATCTCGCGCGAACGGGCGTAGAGGTTGTGCAGCTCGATCTCCTTTTGGGCCACTTTCTGGTCGAGGTCGTGGTTGAGCTCCGCGAGCATTCGGCTCGTGCGGGTGTAGCGCTCTGCCAGCAACCAGGCCATGGCCAAGCTGAATAGCAGCGACACGTACTTGGTCAGGGCGGTTTCCCAATAGAAGTCTCCGATCATGGTGATCCGCACGATATCCGCAGACGTGAGCGCGGTTGAGAGCCCCACCGCAGTGGCGAGTGCGATGCGCTCTCGGTTTGGGCGGCGCAAGGTAGACCACACAAGCGCACTGCCCACGATGCACGCCATCACAACGTTGATGGCCCAATCGGCCATCTTGAGGAACGGCACGCTCAGCACGCTCGCCATCAGCACGATCAACGGCAGCTTGACCCACAGGTATATGTTGACCAGCCGGACCGGCCAGCGCACGCGGACGTCAATGATGATGAGCGCGAACCTGGCGGTGGCCACCATGAAAACCGCGCGGCCTGAGAGGATGATGACTTGCCACACCCCACGTGAAAGTGGCACGTCGGTTAGAAAAAACTCTGCAAGGCTCACGGCCCACGCGATCTCGGCCAGCGCGTATAGGCCGAACAGCGGATCGCGCTGGCGCCACCAGATCAGCAGCGAGATGCCGGCCAGTACCAGACTGACGGCGGCAATGACCAGCGGGCCGATCACGCGGAACCACAGTGCGCCCTCGTAGCGCGCGCGCATCGTGCTGCCAGGTCCGAACTCCACCGGCGACAGGCCACCACGCGCGCTTGCAAGTGCTGCAATGGTGATCTCAAGCGTGTTGTCGGTCTGCAGCATGGCCTCTGGCACTGGCACATAGAGGGGGCGCTGGCCACCATACGCAGCCGGTGTGCATAGATCTCCGGAAGCAGCCAGCAGCTTGCCGTTGAGCCACATCTCAAAACTGTTGGCGGCACGGGCCACGTAAAAAGCCGGGCTGTCATGGCCGGTGGCGACATGGCGGAAGGTTAGCCGGTAGGTGGCACGGCCGTCCTTGCCCGGGAACGTGCGATCCCAGTACTGCGGAAGTTGCACCGCTCTGAGGGCGGTACCGGCATGATTGCTGGCATCAATGCCGCTGTCTGCAGTGCAGCGCGTCAGGCTGATTGCCGCTTCGGCATTGCGAAGCACTTGCACGTCGTGATCAGTGCCGTCCTGCGCTGCGCGACTGGCCAAAGGCCAAACAGCGCCCAAAAGAACGAAGCTGATCCACAGGGCTGCGTTACGTATTGCGGCACCACGCACTATGTAGAGCGCCCTCACAAAGATTTCAGCAGACCGAGCTTGTGCGCCTCGAAGACAGCCTCGGTGCGCGAGTTCACTGCCAGCTTGCCGTAGATGTTGCGGATGTGCGAAGCCACCGTATTCACGGTGATCGAGAGATAACCGGCAATTTCCGCATAGGTATAGCCACGCGAGATCAGATCGAGAATTTCGCTTTCGCGCGTTGAAAGCGCGATGCTATGCGTCGGCGGCGGGGTGGTCTGGCCGTGCGGTTCCGCCTCGCGCAGCCGGTTGATCACCTGTCGCGCAATCACGGGGCTCATTGGCGAGCCTCCGGATCGCAATTCGAGTACCGAGGCGCGCAACTCATCATCGGATGCATCCTTGAGCAGATAGCCCGATGCGCCCGCAGCGATGCTGGCCAGGACGTTGGATTCATCCCCGAACATTGTGATGACCATGCAATCGCATTGCGGATGCTGCTGGCGCGCAAAGCGGATGACGTCAATGCCCGATCCATCCGGCAGGCCGAGGTCGCACAGGACAACGTCGGGCACATTCGCGCGCAGCCAGGACAATGCACTTGCGCGATCACCGCAGCTTGCCACCACATGGATGCCGGGCACGCTGCCCAGTGCGGCATGCAGGTGCGTGCTGGTGGTGCGGTCATCCTCTACGAGGAGGACACGAATCGCAGTATCCGCGGCCGGAGGTGGGGGCGAGTGGCGCATGTTCGGAGACGAGCTACTCCGGTTGGTCAGGATGGATCAGACAACGCAGGTCGATCCTAGCGATACGTTCTGTACCGGTCAATGTTGGCGCAGGGAGTGATCTGGCGCCGTACGAGCCTCCTTTCTGCGAGTTCCTGATCTCTGCGCCTGTTCTCAAGGGTGGAGTTGATCGGCCGCTACGGTCAAATTTCCCGCCAATCGTGGCTGCATAGTGATAGTGCACGACAAGTCTTCCTTTGGTCGGCTTGCGAGGTGTCGCTCGGCGGCGGGCCGTTCCAATGTGTGGACGATAGCTTTGTACGGCACGACTGGTTGGAGCGCATCCCCTGTTTTGGGGATGCGCTGATCAAAGATTGCGAAACGTCGCAGCGGCGCTCGGATGCCGTCCGCAATATCAGTCGCGCAGCAGCACGCACGCCGTTTCACCGGTAGTCGCCCTCGTCCTTGTCTAGTTGCGCTCAGCGATGGAATTCACATGTAACCCTGAAGCGAGGATTGGCCGGACGATGTGGGTTCGTTTTGCGCTCGGATGCAACTTTTTCCATACTGTCTCGTAACGCGACCACAACTAGACAGATTCCGAGATGCCAACGCCGCCAGCCATAGAAGGGGCCGAGTAGGGCGGAGGACGCGATGCATTCGGTGTCGAACAGCTTTCTCTGTTCGGGGTCGAGCGTGGAGCGCCCGCTGGATGAATTCGTACGATGAAAGGTAACCCGGCGGAATTCAATGCGGCGCGGGTTTTCGAGTGCGCGCGCTGGCGAGCACGCACTGTCGCGACCCTTCGATCGCGTTCCCAGCGCCCGATACAGCACGAGCGCGAGGGAGAAGTGCTCAATCACATCAAACATTCGCGGCACGTCTCCGACGAGCTGATGGACAGCTGTCTCGCCTTCGCGGTGCTGGCCGTGCTTTCTATGAACTGCTTTTCTGGTTCTTTGGTTGGTTTGGTTCATTAAATACTGATTGGAGAGGAAATGTCAGAAAACTGGACCTTGGGCTTTGATTCCATCAACCCCTATCAAGGCGAATTGCGGTGCACAAAGAATCGCTCAGCCGTCAAGTTGACCAACACCGTCGAAGGGTTCGCCAGCGCGGTTGTGTCGCTGGAAGACTGGTGGCCAGCGCTCTCACTGGTCAATTTCTCTACCGGCTTACCGAATACTTTTTACTTTGATCCGCGGCCGCCGGGTAGCTGGTGGGTGGTTCGTGGTACCGAGGCCGTACAGCTCAGCGCTGACGGTGCAACCGTCTTAACCCGTCTCGCCTCCCTCAAGGAAATATTCCCTGGACTGGCGCTATTGCCGCGAGAGGACGTTGACTTTACGTCTGGATTCGATTCCATGAACCTGTGCAGTGACGGATGGTGGTTCACTAGCGGTCCCTGGCTCGCCAAACTTAGCGACGACTTCAGCGGTATCAAGGCCCCGCCAACCACACTTATCGACCCCGCGCTGTTCCCGATTTTTTTGGGCACCGACTGGGCCTCGGGAGTGGATACGCTCTGCAGCACGACGGACGGATGGTGGACCACTAAGGGCTCGTTGATTGCTCAGGTCGCACTTAGCCGGACCGGCTGGAATGTGCTGCCAACTCGGCTGTCCGACAGGCTAAGAAGCATTGTCATCGTTCAGCCCGGCAGCTATGTCGTGGATAACACAGCTCCCATTCCAGACGGCACCGCTGAGGTCACGATTGAAATGTGGGGGCCAGGTGGCGGTGGGGGACAGAGCGTTGGGGAACCCAACAGTTGTGGCGGCGACGGAGGCGCTGGGGCTTACCTGAAGGACACATTTCCCTTCACTCCCAGCAGCCAATTCAAGCTCCACGTAGGCGGTTCCGGTGATTGCACCTACTACGGGGATTCCGTTGAAGACAGCATACTCGTCGCGGCTGGTGGTGGAGGTGGTGGCGGTGCGGGTGGCTTCGGCTATGGCAACGGTTGGGGAGGCGCTGGTGGTGCTGGAGACGGCTATACCAAAGGCGACCTGCGGGGTGGCGCGGCCGGCAATGCTGGCCAAAGTGGGTACGGCGGCAACGGCAGTGGTGGTGGTGGTGGCAAAGCCGACTCAGGCGGTGCTGGCGGCGCAGGAGGACAGGGTAGCGCTAACGGTAGCAATGGCCAACAAGGGGCGAGCACCGGCTCTGAGCGTGGCGGCGGGGGCGGCAAGGCGGGAGCCCATGGTGCTGCTGACAATCCGCCCAGTGACGGACGAGGTGGGGACGGTGGAGCCGGCGGTGGCGGAGACGGCGGGGACGGCGGGGGGAAGGCTGGGGGTGGTGGAGGCGGTGGTGGAGGTGGTGGTGGCGTAGGTGGGGCGGCTGCAGGTGGTGGTGGAGGTGGCGGCGGCGGCGATGGCGGTTTTACAGGCAGTAACGGCGGGGGAGGAGGTGGTGGCGGCGCTCAGGGCTGGAGTAGGGTACGGCTGACCACCCATTTCGACGGCGGGAATGGGACCGTTCCTGGAGGCAGCCCACCGCCCGGGACGGCGGTCGGTGGCCAAGGTGGTGTCAATGATGATGGCAATAAATACACGCCACCAACCTCTGGCGGGCCAGGTGGTATCAGGCTCAGTTGGCCGGCTACGCGGGGCTGATCACATCAGCCACGCCGATCCGTTCGCCATGTCCAATCGACGGGGAACCTCGCGTTGAAATCCCACCTAACATTGCGCGTCGGGCCGCTCGTGCAGGTCGGCGTGATCGTCGCCGGGTGAGCTATCTGCAGCGCGAGGATGCACTTGCTGCAGCGGTTGTTCATGCGCTTGAACAGCGCCTGGCTTCCCATGCAACACGAATTCAGATGACGCGCGAGCCGGGGCACGTGGTCTATACGTGCCCCGCCAGGAATGGCTTCGTCTATACCGCACCGATGCAAGCGGAGCTGCGTGGACTGAGCGAGGATCGCACCTAGCCCAGTTGTTGCGGCACGTGGTGCTCGATGCCCCGCCGTGCGATCAACGTTGCCGCTGCTCCCGTCGACATGCCGGCCATGGTGGTCCACTAGGCTGTGGACAGCCGCTGGCGCGGCCCGTGTGGATAGCCTGGTGGACAACCCGATGGACAGGCTGCGCCTGCCCACAGGTTGCCCACGAGGCTACCCACACTTGCCCACAGCAGCACCAGTGTGCGAGCCCACATCACGAGCAATGTTTGATATTTTGAACCCCATTTTGAACCCCACCTGCGAGCGCTCGCGCCATGAAAAACTAGATGGGACATCCATCATTCAGAAGACGCCAGTCACGCTGGTGCTGCTTCCCGGCATGGACGGGACCGGCCGATTGTTTCAGCCGCTGCTCGCCGAAATGGGGAAGGGCATCGTGCCAAAGGTCCTCACGTATCCGGAATCGGAGCCCCTTACCTACGAAGCGTTGATTCCTCGCATTCAGGCCGCGCTACAGGCCATAGACGGACCTTATGTCGTGCTCGGTGAGTCATTCTCCGGGCCGTTGGCAATCGAAATCGCTGCTAGCTGTCCGCCCGGCATGAGGGGCTTGATTCTGTGCTGTACCTTCGCGCGTAACCCGCATCCTCGGCTGCGCCCACTCAGGTCCGCCCTGAGCCTACTTCCGTTCAACGTCGCCATCACCAGCATCGGCAGCCGGCTGCTGTTTGGCCGATTCTTCACCCAGCCTTTGCATCGCCTGTTCCTGGAGGCCGTGGCCACGGTAACGCCGGCGGTCTTTCGCAAGCGCTTGCGATCCGTGCTCGAGGTGGATGTCACCGGCAAACTCGCCGCGGTGCAGGTGCCGCTCCTCTATCTCCAGGGAGCGCAAGACAATGTCGTGCCGCGTTCCGCAGCTGTGCTCATTCAGCAGATTCGACCGGACACGAAACTTGTCGAGATGGACGCACCGCATTGTCTCCTGCAGGCCGTGCCACGGGATGCGGCATGCGCGATTGACGAGTTTGTCGCGTCGACAGCTGATCATGCCGCGGCTTCGCAATGCCGTTCGGTTGGCTCGTGATCGTTACCCGTACGTGCCCACGGCGGCGCCAGTGTGCGAGCCCACATCACAAGCAATGTTTGATATTTTGAACCTCCTTTCGAACCCCACCTGCGAGCGCTCGCGCTGTGGCAATCTCAGTGGGCCCGCACGGGATCTTGCTCAGCGATGATCCGTGGCCATCCTCTCCGGACGTCTTCTCCCATGCCGAACCGCGCTGTGCTCCCAATCGATGAACCCAGCTCAGCTGTAACCCTGCGGCGCCGCGCCGATGCGATCACGTGGGTCCGTCTTCAGATTGCGCGTTACGGGCTGTCGTATGCCGACCTGGCGGCGGCAGGCGTGTTCCCATCGCGACAGCGAAAGCAGCTGAAGGTGCGCTATCGAAGCGCGGATGGCCAGACCTGGGACGGGGAGGGCGAGATGCCCGACTGGTTGCAGCGCGCGGTCAATGCTGGCCAGAGTGTGGAGCACTTCCGGGTCGACACCTGAGGCATCTGCCGGGCGCAGGACCCCCAGCTCCAACCGTCGTTGCAGAGGCGCAGACCTGTTCGAGGCTGCGCTTTTTTTCGTTGTGGCCATCACGCCTTGATGAGGGCTGCCGCGGCGTCGTGCTCATGAAATCCAAGTGCGGGCCGACGGCCCGTGAATGACGGGCGTCCCGCACCGCCTGCGCCCGGGCCAGTCCCGCGCCAGCGCTGCGCACTGTCACGCGCCTGGCTGATCCGGTCACATGCGGCGCAGGCCGCAGGCGGCGCCGACGCAGCCGTCACGCCAGCGCCAGAGCGCTGTCATGCCGGCCGCCTGATGTCGGCACCGCCAACGGCACAGCGACACGGCTGGCCACCACGTCGCGCATCCCCACACAACCCCCGTCACGCGGTGAGGGGGCCTTGTGTGGGGATGCTTGATGCGACGCGGCGACCAGCCGTGTTGCTCGCCGCTCGAACCCCACCCGATCCCAACCCTTGCCCGTGAGGGCAAGGGCTATCCCCACCCCCCGCCCGCCCCTGGGCGGGAGCGAGGGAAACCGAGCGAGAGGATCGCTCGTAAGTGCCTCTCCGAAAGAAAAAGCCCCGAGGCGGATCACTCCCCGGGGCTTCTTGACCACTTCTCACGGAGGCTCGTGAACTATGGCTAAGCGCCAGTCTACCCATTTGGACGCACACCAGCAGGCACTGGTGAAATTAATTGAGCAATGCGCGCGCAGGCATCGCCGGCATGAGGTGTTCCGCGATTTCTGCGAACTCGCGGCACTGTCCCTCAGCAACCGCGTTGATCTGCTGCAGTACGAGGCACGCGAGGCGCGCTACCTGGAAATCGTGAAGCGCTACGAGCGCGAGGAAGTGGAATGCTTCCCGCGCATGCTGGGCTGTCTGGTCGAATCGCTGGAGGGCGGCCACAAGGATGCGTTGGGCCAGATTTTCGAAGCACTGCAATTGGCCGACCACTGGAAGGGCCAGTTCTTCACGCCGTTCGAGGTGTCGCGGCTGATGGCCAAGATTCTGATGTCCGGCGCGGCCGCCGAGATCGAGCGCCAGGGCTTCCTCTCATTGATGGAGCCGGCCGCCGGCGCCGGCGGCATGGTGATCGCGGCAGCGTCCGCGCTGCTCGATGACGGCATCAACTATCAGCAGACCATGCATGCCACGCTCATCGATATCGACGCGACCGCGTGCCACATGGCCTATGTGCAGCTGTCACTGCTGCATGTCCCGGCCATCGTGATCCACGGCAATGCGCTGGCGCCAGACAAGGTCTGGGGCCATTGGGTGACGCCCGCCCATGTGATGGGCCTGTGGGACATGCGTTTGCGTCGCCGCGATCGTGAAGCGGCAGCGCGGGAAGAGGTCGACCAGGAACAGGGCGCAGCTCAGACCGTGAGCGCTACGGCGCCCACCGTCGCCACGGCGTCCGATCCGCTTGCACAACACCGTGCGGCGATCGTGACGCGCCGCATCGCGCAGAGCGAGCAGCTCGATTTGTTCGGCACCTGACCCTAGCGAGAGCCTCGCTGCCCGCAATGAACGCGGGCAGCTCAGCTGGCCTGGTCTGTGACCGCCTCCATGTTGAAATGCACCGCAGCGTAGTGAGCGTTGCAATCCCATACCTTGACGCCATCGCGATAGAAGGTGCACCACCGGCCATCGCTTACGCACACCGCCTCTGGATGCACGCTGCTGTGTCCGTCCTCTTCTGCGCTGAGTAGATCCGCCTCGCGGCATGTGGCGCGATAGGTGCCGGCGGCAATTGGAGGCGGCAACACGGGTTTCCGCCTCACCATGAACTGCTCTCCTGGTACATCTGTTTCCAAAAAACGCGTGGTGGTATGGCGCTGACGATAGCACGCGTGCCGGGCTATGTGTCGTGCACGGCGCAGCTTGTCGCGGTCCATTTTGCGGTCGCTTGAGGTTTCCGCCCGATGTGGGCGATGTGCCCGATCGGACGGTGTGTGCGTGAGAAGGGAGGGCGGACTTGCCGTTCCCTTCACCGTACCACGGCGTTCGCGCCGTCAAGGGCTGCGCGTGCCCAGCACGCTTGCGGCCTGCGGCCGTCGGAGACCCTGGACGGCTTGCGCTGCGCCGTGATGGCGACGGTGCCGGGCAAGTCCGCCCGAGCAACCGGAGCAAGACCATGTCGCAACATTCCATCCCTCTTCATGCCGCGCTGTCGGTGCGTGACGACCAAGGGTGCTATCAACTCGCGACGGCCGACCAGATCCTGGAGGCCGCGCGCCAGGTCATCGACCGCAAGATGGCGCGCGGTGCAGCGTTCAGCGCGCCAGCTGCGGTCAAGCAATACCTCCAGGTCAAGCTGGCCGGGTTCGAGCACGAAGTCTTCGCGGTGCTGCTGCTCGATGCGCAGCATCGGTTGATTGAGTACGTCGAGATGTTCCGCGGCACGATCGATAGCGCTGTGGTGCATGCGCGCGAAGTGGTCAAGGAGGCGTTGCGGCACAACGCGGCGGCGGTGATCCTGGCACACAACCATCCGAGCGGCAATCCCGAGCCGAGCAGTTCGGACAAGGCCCTGACCCTGCGGCTGCGGGACGCACTGGCCTTGGTCGAGATTCGCATGCTGGACCACATCGTCGTAGGAGGTGATCGGACGGTGGCGTTTGCCGAACGCGGCTTGCTTTGACGTTGGCGGGGCTTCGGCCCCTTTTTTGCGCCCTGAGCGCAGCCCTCCGGCCGGCAAGCGGCCTGCGCGGCGTCATCAGCGGTGCCCGTCTCCCGCAATGGATCAGAAAGAAAAAAGGCCCAAGCAAACGCTTGGGCCGGAAGTCCACCAAGGAGGTGGAGGAGACAGGCGCATTATCGGGGGATTTTTGCTGCACTGCAATATTGTGTGCCTTCGATGATCTGCCGTCGTTGTTTCCCATCCACGCAGCATCGCAGATCGGATCGGCCATCCAGTGCCGCTCGGATTCCAGTGCGGGCCTGCGGCCCGCAATAGGCGCTCGCCGCGCGGCGTTGGCCAGCGGTGACGGCGTGCCTTGCGCGCCATTCTCCCGAGCCCGTCGCCCTTATCCGGGACCGTAGTCAACGCCAACCAGGCGGCCAAGGGTTCGCAAGCCGCGCAAAGCGCGCCCTTGTCCACCTGGCCGGCGTTGCCTCCTTGGGTCCCAGGGCGACGAACTCAGGAGAACGGCGGCAAGGCTGACAGGCCGCCGCACCGCCTGGTCAACCTGCCCACGAGGGGGCTCCGAATCTAGGAGCCCGGTAGCACGACAACCTCTTATGGAATCCCATCATGCAAGAACACCTGACCACCGTACCGCTGTCCCGACTGCTCGAATCCGAGGCCAACGTCCGCAAAGGCGTGCTTGATGAGAACCAAGTGCGCAGCCTTGCTGCGACCATTGCCACGCATGGCCTGCTGTATCCGTTGCTCGTCACCGAGGTAGCGCCCAAGGGCCGAAGCAAGAAGACGGGATACGCCGTGGCCGCTGGCCGTCGCCGCTTTGCCGCGCTGCGGCTGTTGCGCGACGAAGGCAAGATCGATGCGGACTCCGCCGTGACGGTGCGCATCGTGGCCGACGAGAACGCCGCCGAGCTATCGGCGGTCGAGAACACGCATCAGCCGATGCATCCCGCCGACGAATACGAAGCCTTCCGCCGCATGGTGGACGAGGGTGCCGGTGTGGAAACCGTGGCCGCGCACTTCGGCGTATCGGTGGCCGTCGTACAGCGCCGGTTGAAGCTGGCCAACGTCGCCCCGGCGCTGATTGCGATCTATCGCGAAGGCGATATGTCACTGGAGCAACTGATGGCCTTGACGGTGAGTGACGACCATGCGGCACAGGAGCAGGTGTGGCATGGCGCGCGCTATCGCGCGCCTGAGTCGCTGCGCCGTGCGCTGCTGGGTGAAACGTCGATCGACTCGGACTCGCTGCTGGCGACGTTTGTCGGACGCGAAGCCTATCTGGCGGCCGGTGGCCGTGAACAGGTGGACTTGTTCGCGGATCACGGCGCGCACTGGATCGATGGTGCCTTGGCCCACCAGCTGGCCGAAGCACGTCTGGCGCAGCAAGCCGATACGATCCGTGCGGAAGAGGGCTGGGCGTGGGCCGTGGCACTGGTGCAGCCGGACTACGCGACCGTCAACGCCTACGGTCGTGCACCGAGGGCATGGCGAGATGCGACCGAGGCTGAGCAGGCTGCGATGGATGCCTTGGACGAGCGCCAAGAGGCCATCGAAGCGCAGATGGAGGCGTTGGAGTTGTCCGATGACGAGGGGGCTGACGAGGCCTATCAGCGCCTGTCGGATGAACTGGAGGGCATCTACACGGAGCGCAACGAGCGCGAAGCCGCGTTGGAGACGGTCGCCGACAAGACCAATGTTGGCGTCATCGTTGCACTGCGCTCCCACGGTGTGGAAGTCATTCGAGGCGTGATCCGCCCGGAAGACCGCAAGGCTGCAGCCAAGGCGGCGCGCGCGCAGGCGCGCGGCCCGGCAGCTGCGTCCGATGGCGGCAATACCGATCGCCTGCCCGCGATGCCCGAGAAACTGGTGCGCGCGCTGACCGCGCATCGCACGGCTGCCTTGCAAGCCATGTTGATGGAGAACCACCACGTGGCGCTGGCGGGGCTGGCCTTCACACTGGTGACCGATCTGGCCCGCGAGGTGTATTACCGCTGCAAGAGCGGCGTCGAGGTGTCTGCCAAAAGCGTGGCGTACTCCATGCACCTCGCTGATCCCAGCGTGGAGCAGTCGCGCGCGTGGCAGCAGATCGATGCGGCGCGGGCAGCGTGGAGCGAGCGCCTGCCGGGCGAGCAAGACGCGCTTTGGGCGCACCTGTTGGCGATGCCGCAGGACGAGTTGATCGCGCTGCTGGCCCACTGCACGGCGCTCACCGTCGATGGCATCCAGTCCCGCTGTGGCGCGCATTGCACCGATGCACTCGCGCAAGCCGTCAATCTGGACATGGCGGACTGGTGGAGCGCGACGCCCGATGCGTACCTGAGTCGGGTGCGCAAGGCCGATGTGCTGCAAGCGGTGAGTGAGGCCGTCTCGCCTGCGGAAGCCGTGCCGCTGGCGTCGATGAAGAAAGGGCCGATGGTGGAGGCCGCAGGGCGCTTGCTGGAGGGCAAACGCTGGGTGCCGCCGCTGCTGCGCCAGCGCGCTGCCTAAAAAAATACCCCAGCGATAGAGCCGGGGTGAGATGAGAGTTTGCGCGCGCAGAGCCATCTGCCGCGCACAGGCCACAGTGTAGTGGCTCGCGCCGTTGCCTGCAATTGTTCGCTGCCTTCTTGGCCGGTTGATTTGCCAACTGAGCGGCCATGTCCTCTGCGCTGTGTCGTGTCGCGCATCCCACCGCTTACGTGGATTCCAGTGCGGGCTAAAGCCCGCAATAGGCGCTCGCCGCGCGGCGTCTGCCAGTGGTGTCGCCGGGCACTACCGCCGTTCCCCTGAGTTCCCCGCCCTGTTGTGGACGGTAGTCGACGCTTGCCACGCCGCAAGGGTTCGCTTCGCCGCGTACTCGCCCGTTCGGTGCTCGCCCCAAGGGGCTGCGCTCCGCATGCGGCCTCCGTGCGCGCCCTTGCGGCGTGGCAAGCGTCGCCTCCTTTGTCCACAGGGCGAGGAACTCAGGGGAACGGCGGCAGCGCTGACAGGCCGCAACACCACCTGACAAACCTGCCCTGGAGAGGGCTCCAAATCTAGGGGCCCGGTAGCTAAAAACCAATGAGAGTACGAGCAATGAGCCAACATTACTTTGAAACGACCTACCTGAATCGTCCGGTGCGTGTCACGCTCGGCTGGGATCGACCCGTACAGCACTATTACCTGACGGTTGAGTATCTGGATGCAGACCGGTATGTGTATTCCAACCTGCAGGAGCGCAAGCCGTTTGGGTTCAACCTGGACGACTACCGCAGCAAGCTGGAGACGCTCGGGATCGCCGTGCCGCAGAGCATGTTCGTGCAGGCGCAGAAAGACCGCGCCGATAACGCGGCCAACCGGTACGTTACCCACGGTGAAGACGGCACCTTTTCCGAACACTTCCTGGGGGCCGCACCGGCAGGCGTAGAGGAGCGCCGGGGGCTGCCCTTCAAGCTGGGCACCGTGGCGATGACGGCAGGGTGTTTCGAGTTCATGAAGGAGCGCGCGCTATTGCCGGCCGTGCCTGCCGCGCTGGCTGCCCGTCATGCGATGGGCGATTGGGGCGATATGTGCGAAGAGGATTGCGAGCGCAATAACCGGGCGCTGGAAGAGGGTGGCCGTGTCATGTCGAGCTACATGGTCGGCAGCCGCAAAGTCTGGGTCATCACCGAGGCTGACCGAAGCGTGACCACCCTGCTGTTCCCAGACGAGTACTAAGCCGAGCGGGGCGCCACCCTAGGCGCCCCTAGGGCGGGCCAAGCCCGCCCACCCTCGCGGCGTGACGGCTACGGCTGGATACGCCGCGAGCGGTCCACCTGGCATGCCGGTTGGCTTGCAGTGAAGGGTAGTCAGGCAAGGGCAACGCTGAAGTTCGAGCGCTGCCAGTCCAACCCGCTACTCGGTCTCGCCAGACGCGCTAGACGCGCGACAACCGCCCAGACGCTGGCCTGTGCTCCCGGTTCCCCAGAGGGGCCCCCTGTGCCCTTCGATTGCGGCGCGGACACTCCTGACGCTGGCCGCCTGCCCTGCTATCCGCTCGCCGTGGTTGAAACGGCCCTGGTGCCCCCTGCCGCCGCCTGCTCGCGTTGCAGGCGTTTGCGCTCTTCCTGCTTGCGGAGCACTTCGGCCAGCGGATTCGGTGGCTCTGCCTGGAACTGGCGTGCGTACAGATCGCGTATCTCAGCCTTGCTGAGCATCGGATTTTCCGCAGTGAGTTGCTTTGTGGTCTTGAACGGAATTGGACTGGCGACGGACTGCGGTGCCCCGGCTTCGGGCGCATGGCTGATTGCCGTTGCCGGAGCTTCGCTGGCCACAGTGACCGCAGCAGGCTGCACCTTATGCAGATGTCGCCCAATAAACGCATTGAGCGTCGAGACCGCGACCGATACGTCGTTGTGCGCCAAGAAGTCTCGAATCTGCGCAAGCGAGCATCCGGCCTCCCGGAGCAGCTTGATTTCCGCCGCCCAGGGCGACAGCTTCGAGCGCTTCGATGCTGGCGTGACCTGCTTCAAGAAGTCAGCGGCACTGAGGCGAGACACCTGTCTGGCGAGTTCTGAGGTCATATCGACTAGATTCGATGCTTATACGTATACCAATCGGTATGTTTCTGGCATTGAGCGGTATCTATTCGGCGGAATTCTAATCTATTCGATTCTTCGAGGGTCACTGTCCGATCAGTGGACGGCCCTGTACGGTGAGTGTTCGGTGAAGGTATCAGGAGGGAGGCACGTATGATATGTTTACGCGATGCTCCGCATCCCGTAAAATATCCCCGTGCCAAAGGGGCTCGCCCCTTTGAAACCCCCGCGGCCAAAGCCGCGTGGAACCCGCCGCCAGACGGCACTCCGCGCCTCCGTTCATGCGTTGCGCGACGCGCCTCTGTCCTGCCCGTCACCCCCAACAAGAAGGCCCAGCGATGCCCAAACCGAAGACTGAAAGTGGCCTGTCCAAGCCGCTCAGCTTCCGGCTTCCGGTGGCGGAACGTGAGGCGTACTTGGCCAAAGCTGCTGCTGCTGGCCTCAACCCTTCGGAGTTCTTTCGCCAAGCCGTGCTGACCAACCGCACGGAGGTTGTCGCCCGCCTAGCGACCACGCCCCACCGTGACCGCTTGTTGTTCATTTTCAGCAAGGCGAGCCGCGACATCGAGCAGCTCGCGCGCCAGGCCTGCGCCGACCACGAGCGTGGCGCCCTGTCCGAGGAGACCTACCTGCAGATGCTCGACCGCCTGCAGCTGATTGGGCGGTATCTGAAGGCCACGCTGGCCAACGTGGATTGAGCCGCCCATGCTGATTCGCGTCCGGCACTACCGCGAGGGGGTCAAGGAGTACCTGGAGAAGGGCCAGAAGCAGGGCCGTGAATTCACGCGCGACGAGATGGACGAGCGCGTCATCCTTGCTGGCGACCTGGATCTGACGGATGCACTGATCCGGTCAATGGAAGACACCGACGGCAGCCGGTACATGACCGTCACGCTGTCGTTCAAGGAGGATGAGCTACCGCGCGAGGTGCTGGCTGAGATCACGCGCGACTTCGAGGCATTCATGTTCGCGGCCTACCGGCCGGACGAGTACAACTACTACGCCGAAGCGCACGTCCCTCGCCTCAAGAGCTATCCGGATCAAAAGACGGGCGAACTGGTGGAGCGCAAGGTTCACATCCACGTCGTGGTGCCGGCGTTGAACCTGCTCAGCGGCCTGCGCCTCGATCCGTTCGGCAGGTACGAGCAGCAGGTCCGCTTCCTGGAGGCCTTCCAGGAACACGTCAACGCCAAGTACGGTTTGGCCAGCCCGCGCGACAACCGCCGTGTGGCCTTCAACGATTCGTCGGAGATGATCAGCCGCTACAAGGGCGACACGTTCGACGGGTCGAACCGCGAGCTACGCTCATCGATCCTGGACGCCCTGCTGGCGCGGGACATCACCCGCTACGAAGATTTCCGCGCGCTGTTGTCCGAGTTTGGCGAGGTTCGCACGCGCAATGCGGGCGGTAGCAACGAATACGAGAACGTAAAGCTTCCGGGCGCGGCCAAGGGCGTCAACCTCAAGGACTACGTGTTCTCGCGCGAGTTCGTTGAGCTCAGTGCAGAAGACAAGCGCGCAGCGATGGGGGCCCGGGTGCAGGCGGAATACGTCACGCCTGGCCAGCCGCGCAGCACGCCGGCCGTGTTTCGTGAGGCACTGGCCGAGTGGCACGCGGTGCGCGCCCGTGAGGTTAAGTTCCTCAACAGTGGCAGTCCGTTCTACAAGATTTACCGAGAAGCGCCGGCGGACGAGCAGCGCAAGCTGCTGGCCGAGCGCGAGTTTCAGTTCTATCAACCCTATGGAGGTTTGGATGGCAAAGCAATCGACAGAGGCGAGCGCAGCGGATACGGCGAGCGGGATGCCTGGCGTTGGGCCGAACGAGTACGTGGACAGGGATGGGGTGATCCACACCCAACCGCCGACCACTCGCGGGGAGTCGAAGCGCAGCGGCCAGGCGAACGTGACCGGGGAATCGGGCACGGGCGTGGTGGCGCTGACGTTGATGCAGATCGACCCCTCGCGGCGCCCGAATCCGCAGACCGTGTGCGAGGTCTGCCCTTCGGCGGTGTGGATGGCCACCCCGCGAGAGTTGAAGTGCTATTGCCGGCTGATCCACTACTGGAGCTGGGAGTCGACCAAGCCGAACGAGCTGACGCATTGCGACGGGCTGGCGATCTCCCTGGAACAGGAGCAGGAGAGAGAGGCAGCGTAAGTCCGTCTGCCGAGGATCTCGCTTGGCGGTTTTTGGCGGCACGGATGTACGACGCCTACCAGGCGGGCGGCCCTGCAGAGCGGGCGCGCATGGGGGCCGCGAGCGCGACGAAGTTCACGCAGTACCAGTTTGCGCCGCCGCCCGGTGCGGCTGGGACGCCAGCACCGTTCGGGCAGCGGCCTGGGCCGCGCAACCTGGCTGACATCAAGGGATTCGATGCGATCGGCTCGCTGCCGTTTGACCCTGCGCGGTCGGCTGCCGGATCAAATGCAATTAACAGCCAGACCGTTAGGGCTGACGCACCTCCCCATTACTTCCAACCGCCGTTGTCCTGGCCAGCGGCCGCCGGCGACATTGTGGTGCCGTTCAACAGCCGGGCGCGTCCGTCGACCGGTCGCGAGGCCGATAGCGTGCTTGACCAGCTGGCGCGGGATCTGTCGGAGCGGCGGGCCGCTGGCAGTGACATCGAGCGCGCCGAATTCCGGGAGATCAAGGCGAACCTGGATGCGCAGCGGCTTCTGGATACGCTCTCACGCACGCATGGGCTGATCGTCGACAAGTACGCGGTCACCAAGGGCGCAGACGGCGGTGATCGCATCCGTGCCGGCACGCGCAACCTGAACGTGTCGGATTTCCTGACCAAGGAATTGAATCTGTCCTGGGCGGACGCCGCGCAAGTGCTGCGTTCGACGTATCGGGCGCAGACCGGCCGGGAGATTGACGCGCCGTCACCGCAGCGGCCGGAGCCGACGCCGGCGCTGTGGCGCGAGTTCATGCTGCAGCGTGCGAGCTTTGGACAGGCCGACCGTGCGGTGTGGACCGCGCAGCTGCAGAGCGAGCGTGAACGGCGCGAGACGAACCGGTCAGCATTCCGCGCAGCGCGTAACGGCATCAGCGAGGATACAAAGCTGCCGCGGGCGCGGATCAAGGCGGCGCTGTCGATGGCGCGGATGACGCGCGTGGAGCTGGAAACAGCGCTCAGCCGCGCGATCACCGCCGAGCGCGATACGCTGCGCGCGTCCCGGCCGTCGCAGGAGGATCGCTACCTGGCGTATCTCGCCGCTCGTGGCCAGCGCGGCGATACCGCAGCGCTGTTCGAGCTGCAGCGGCTGCGCCCACAAGAGCCGAGCGAAGATCCGCGCAGCCTTACGATCGGGCCGGCACGCCCGGTGCAGCCCAATGCGATCTTGTATGACGGCCCCATCATCACGCACCAGGTGCAGCGCAACGGCGACGTGGAGTATCAGCGCAATGGTGCTGCGTTGCTGGTCGACCAGGGCAAGTCCGTGCGGCTATGGCAGAACGATCAGGACGCGATCGAAATCGCCCTGCGCCTGGCGCAGCAGAAATTCGGGCCCGTGCTGCAGCTGTCTGGCCCGTTGGAATTCCAGATGGAGGCAGCGCGGGTGGCGGCCGATGTGCGGCTCAACGTCGAGTTTGCTGATAGCGCAATTAACCGCGTATTCGTTGAACGGAGGGCTGATCTGGAGGAACTGGCGCGGCGTGCGCGTGAGCCCTCGGCCGTGTCGCAGCCCAGCCGATCGCCGGACAAGCCAGAACCGACTCCCAGCCCACAGCAACCGATAGGCGACGCGCACGAACGTGGTCAAATGCGTTCCGATCCGGAGCCTGGGGGCGATATCGAGCGTTAGCAGCGGCGAGCATTGCGCGAACAGCGCGTGCATCCAAGTTCCCGCCTTTTGGCTCGCAGTGGCCGCGCCGAGAACACGACCTTCGGACGCACCGAGGGGATAGCGCTACGCCCAATCCTCGATGGCACGGTTGTTGGCCATCCTTCAACGCTTCGCATTGCTCAGGGCTCCAAGCGCAGCATTCAGAACTTCGAACGCTCGGTACTGCAGCCCAAACATTACGCATGATTTCCGCCTGATGCCCACCCGTTCAACTCAACCCGAATTGGACAAGTGAGCTAGGGCAGATGCTGATTCAGAAAGGTGTGCGTTAGTTGCTGGCGGAAGAACTCGGTATGCCACACGTCGCCTTGCTTTGCGCCAGGCGTCCCGAAATCCAGCAGGCGCGATTCCGGAATGTCTGGCATCGGCGACGCGACTCCGGAGTACGGCACAACCAGATCATTGTCGACCTGCATGAGCAGCCTGTCCAACAACACCCCAGCCTTCAGCAAATTGGACTTTGCACTGTCGAAATCCGCGCGTGCGCCAAAGATTCCAGCCTCCGACATGATGCTGTGGACCTTGTTGAGATCGCTGACCAGGGGCGAGTTGGTAGCCAACTGTTGAATGCTTTGCAGGTTGAACAGGCTCGAAACCAGCAGGCGCGCTAGACCAATCACCAGTGTCAGGCTAAAGCATGGCGAGCGCGAAGCAAGCAAGGCGGCCATGTTGAGAAAATTGCGAAGCGAGTCGGGGTCGGCAAGCTGCGATCCCTGATTTGCAGCGGCCACAAAGATCACCTTGTTCACTGAGCGGATCTTGCCGTTACGTGCAGCAACGATGCTCTGCAGGTCTGCACTGACGCCGTCATTTGGTGCCGGGTCGGCAAACATCGACCGCGTGATCAGGCCGCCTCGGCTATGGCATACGACATCGACGTCCCAGTTGGCGTCATCGGGAATGTCGCCCAGCAAATCCAGCGCGTTCTGGAGTGGTGTCTTGCTGATCGTCCAATGATCGTAGCCGAATACATTGCCGTCATATGCTTTGACAAGGCTGCGCATGGTCGAGCTCGCCAATGGATCGCCCAAATCCTTGAAGGCGCCTTCGATGGAGCTGAATATGCCGTGGATGAACAGAAGAACCCGCTTGCCGTTCGCAGCGGCCAATTGTCCATTAACCGGCGGCGATGCATAACCGTTGGCGAGTGCGACGAAGCCTTCCTTCCTGCTCGCCGCTTCAATAGCGTGCGCTGCCTCGTCGATGGCGGCGGTCACGAGGTTTTGCGGAATCTTCAGCGCGGTGCCGACCCACTTTTCGGCGTCGGATACTGCGGCAGCCAGTTGCCTCGGGAGCATAAATCCGAAATTGTGTGTAAGGCCGTCGTCCTGCACGACAGGCTGTCCGCCTTGCACTGGAAAAACGAACTGCACGACACCGGTATCGGTGTGCTGCAAGACCAAGAGGTTGGCTCCATCAATGTCCTGCGTTGGTGCTCCGACAGTCAGGCCGAACTCGGATGTGACCGGATGCTGGATCGCGCTCAGCTGAATGTTTTGAGCAACCACCTCTCCATTGTCCTGAGCAACGGAGAGGGCGTCACGCAGTTCTTTGGACTTGATCGGATCAAGGGGAACAGGATTGGACATTGCGACTCCTTTCCGAACACGAGGAAACGTTCGTGAAGTGAAACGGGCATGGCAGAAATATAGTCACTCGCGAACGGAAAACGAGGTGTGGCGCTCCCCTACTGAGGGAGTAATCTGAATTTGTGGGGGAAGACAGGTTAAGGGCACGCGGGCAACCGCCATTGCCAAGTGAACCGGACCGCCGCGACATGTCGCGCGGCGATCCCGAGTCTGGCGACGACATCGAGCGAATTCGGCGCCGCCAACGCGGATATTCACAGACTGCTTTCCGCTGTCAGCAATTCCTTCTGTTCGCTGGCCAGGTGGTGTCGGCCATCCCAGATCGCATACAGCCGACCGACCTTGCCTTCACCTCGCTCATAGGCAGAGAACGGCGTGCGAATCTCTCGTGGGGCTGCTCGCCACGACGTTTCCTCAGACGACGGTTGGTGGTCGTACTTGTAAGTACGATAGGGAATCGATCTGCGCGTCATGCGCTTGCGAATATCCTCCTCCAACGCGTGCTGATTCGATAGCAGGTGCATGCCATCGCTATCAGGATAGGCCACGCAGGCCAAACCATTGGCCTCCGCAATGTGGACCGCGGCATCGAAAAATGAGTCGACGATGGACGGGATGGAATGCGTCGTGCCAATTTCCCCGACTGGATTCAGCGCGCGAATCACAAGGCTGGGAGTGGTCGGGTCGATGGTGGGTATCACTTCAACGTAAAGCAGCGCCATCCCCGCCAGCCGTCTGGCAACTGGGTCCACAACCAACAGATGTAGTTGGCGGGCTTCGCACCACATTGCGGTGTTTGCCCGGGTACAGAGGTTGGCGGCTTCTTTCGCGAAGAATGCCGCTGGGGACTTCGAAATGATGGCCGTCAGCGGAGTTACCAGCGTCTCGCTGCCATCCTCCTTGAACTTGATTCGCTCACGTTTAACCCAGCGACCATAGATCGTGATCGCGCGATCTTTCGTATGAAGAATGGCACGCTTGAGCCAAACAACCGTGGACTCTTCTCCTTGCCGGGCCACGCCGAGCCTGCCTGCAAGGTAACCACAGTCGCTTTCGCTGAAGCGCGAGACGAACCGATTGACCCGTGAATTCACTGCATCGGGCAAGCCAACCAAAAAGTAGCTGAGCAATGCATCGACGTGTTCAACAGCTGTCACGCTCTCCGGGTCCATATGAAGGAGCGCGTCGAACTCCTGTTGGCCCCATTGGTCGGCAACAGAGTCGCCGTACGCCACGGCCATCAGCACCCCGAGGTGCATCGAGAATGACGCGGGATCTGCTGCGGTTCCCTTCGCCATACGCCGAGGCTTGAGGTTCCGGCAAGCGTCCTCCATCTTGCCAAAGTTCCACTCGCGGAAACGCATGGCGCATTCTGAAGCGCGCACCAGCGCAAACACGTAATCCCGACTAAGCGGTTTGCCGTCCATGCGCCATTTGACGTGGCGCCAGCGCATCGCCAGAGGAGTCCTCACCTGAAGCGCTTCTACATCGGCTTCCCGGCCGACAACAGCCTGCCAACGCGAGCGGACCACCTCAGTCGTTGTGCGGTAGACCATGGCGACCGCATCGGCTTCCAACGGGGTAAGGGGCACGGCAGACGGACCGCCGCCGGCAAGCAGCGTGTCCATGATCGGCGTCAGCTTGCCGAGCGCGTCCTCCAGTGCCGCATCTGAATGCCATAGGGCTTGCAGCAGTGTTGGAAGAACAATGCCACCCGTGCGAATCAACAGTTTGGGCAGTAGCGGAGCAAGCGCCGCCCTCTCTTGATCGATCGCGAGCTCCCTCGCGGCCCGGTAGGCCCCCTGATCGGCTTCGCTGCTCTCGTAAGGGAACCGCCCGAGCTTGAGTTCGACTTGATTGGAGACAGCGTGGAAAATGCACGACTGATTTCCCCCAAGCTGGCTGAAACTGCGACGCTCGAAAGCGTCATCGATCAACACCTCGTCGACGGCATCATGGCTGCCCCAATACCGGTAGCCCTCAATGCCCATGGCGTCATGGTAGTACCAGTCGCGCAGCGCCTTGAGCGTTCGCAATGCTCGTTTCTCGACGAGGTTGCGTAAGAGGGCGGGCCCAAGGCGTACAAGTTTCGATGCCTGATGCAATGCATCCAGGTTGGGCATTGGCACAGCACTGATCAGATACTCGTACGAACTGAAATACCCGCTTGCACGGGCCCCTTCCAGCCATTTCACCACGACGTGAACCGACTCGTCTCTGACGCGATCGCCCAGCAGGGTCAGCCACGCGTCAAGGTCCGAGCCATCCGATTCCCTGTATAGCGGCTGGAACGCTAGTATTTCTTCTGGCGTCCGAAAGCCGTGCCGGCCGAGCATCAGCAAGTAGCTGCCCAGATCGCCGCCAACTGTAAGGTAGCCCTTGCATGTCGCGAGCTGTTCCATCGTCAAGCGATAGGGCGGCGCGGCCAGCAATTCCAACTCAGCGGTGGGCGCAGGGAGATGCTCGATTTTTCCGACGTCAAGCAACATCTTCTGGCACGCTGCAATGGCCACGCTACCAGCATCCATGCCGACCAGGCTACGCGTCAGCTCCCATGACGGTTCATTGTCTGCATCGAGGGTTTTCTTGAAAAGCCCACTATCCACGCAGACATCAACCTGCGCACACTCCAGCAGGTATTTCCACCGTTCTGTGGGCGCGGTCCACAGCTGTTTCTGCACCTGATCAAAGACGGCGGCGATATTGTCGACCCCTGCCGCTTGCAGAAACTGCAGGTTTGCGCGTAGCCGAACCGGATGGAGGGACCAAAGGTGGTCGTAGAGAGCTTCCACCATGCGCCCTCGATCCACGCCATGAGGGGTCAACTGTCTGATCGTGGCACGCAATGCCCGCTCGCGCGCGAGTTCAAATTCGGTCCGCCCATAGCGATCGCGGCTGAGCAAGGAGATCCACGCGAAATCACCTGGTTCGCGAACCACACCCTCTTCCACGAAGATCATCAGCAGCCGGGCTTCACCGCGCCAGATCGGTGTCCGACAAACTTCCGCGATTCGGGCAATTTCCTTCAATCCGACTCGAGCCATCGCCTGCAGCGCGACAATGTCCACGCACCAGATCCGCTTTATATCCTCGACTTCGCGAGCACCTCTCAAATGGCGCAACGCGAAATCCGCCACTTCGCAGTAGTGAAAGTCTTTCGAGAGCGTCCCTTTCAGGAAATTCTTATAGATGTACCACCGCCCTTCTGGCGTCCGAACGGGGCGAAGTAGCTTGCGTGCGCTTTCCAAGTTGAAGCGCTCAGGCAGGAAGGCCTGTCCAAGCTGCCTCAAGCGGCTATACCCGCTTGGCAGCAGCGGTGCCGCCACCGGAATTCCCAATGCGCGCCGCACGTGTGGCTCCCAGGACGGCGACGTCTCCAGCAGCCTGGCAACATGGTCTGCAACGTATTCCCGGTATTTCCGAATCCGCACCCTCTGCGCGTGCAGGGGATGAACGTCGTCCGCGACCCGATATGCTGCTGTCCCCTGAGTGGAAGTCGACTTGCACTTCGAGAGCATCAGGCTGCGAAAGGCGGCGTACGACAGATCGTCGTGGGTCACGGGAAAGCCCTTGGTCATTCTTGGTGCGGTTAGAGGAGTCCTTGAAACGCTATCGGCATATCTCGCCTCAGCTTCAGATGACTGAATTGTCTAGATCACTCGCTTTAGTGCAAATGAGCGAACGGCGCTGGTGCGTAATTGGCACCGCTTGCCGCCCTACCCAGCAGACCGCTCTCGCTTCCGCAGGCGCTTCGTGATTTCGTCAAATGCGGCAAGTTTGGCTTCGTCCGATGAGCCGTACCCAACCCCCTTCCAGCTGACGCCTTCTTCCTCCATCGGACTGACGATATAGGTCCAAGACCGCCCGCTGAACGCAACAACGACACGATTGCCATCCGCATACAGGGTGGAACGGCCATCCGCCGTACGCTTCCAGGCCCGCGCTAGCCAGCGCGTCCGCTTCGTCGACCTGTCCTTTTCAGATGAGGCTGTCTTCTTCTGCTCTGCAGCCGGGATTTGCATCGTTGCCGCACACTGCACATCGACCCGGATAGATCCCTTCACGTTCGGGTGCTCCAAAAGATGGGAGACACCGCGTCGTACAGCGTTACAAGCTGCGCATAAGAACTGTTCGCGCTTCCGTCCTTCCACTGCGATACGCGTCCATCCGTGTAACGGGAGACCAGGTCTAACCCATCGCCCGTCTTTCCAAATCGCGGGATATCGCGTCCCATCCTCACTTTGAAGCTTCATGGTTGCCCTTCTTGCCCCGTAGGGGGGGCGCGTCAATCTGGCGTCGTGCCATGGACGATCACGACACCGTCGCGGCTCATCTCGACATAAACGTTGTGGCCACTGAATTCGTAGCCTTCCCCACTGGAGCTGTGCATGTAGGACAGCACGCCACCGCCCTCAAAGTGCAATGTGTGGGAAACGGTGTCGCAGACGCGAGCAATGTGGTGTTGGGTGACCCGTGAAATATCTGCCACACTCAACGCCCGAATAACGGGCAATTTCCCCTCGATGCTGCCGTCCGGCCCGCAGCTGACCGCAATGCCATTCGGGTTCGTTACGGAATAGCCGCCATCATCGTGCTCGATGCGCACACCGTCTTGGATATAGACCACGTCGCGTCGGCTCGAGGTTGATGGATTCTTTTCATGCGGCATTGACGGAACTCCAGACTGGTCGGGATTCCCTTTGAGCCCTGCTCTCCGCTAGCGTGGCGCTTGCCCGGTTCGAAAACAGCGGCAGGCGAAAGTCGCCAACACAGACGCGATGCACGGCCCTAGTGGCTCTTTCGGTAGGCCCACTTGGCGAACACATAGCCGCCGAGTGGCGTTAGCCCGAACTGAATGGCCAGGGGTATCGAATACGCATACTGGCCAAACTCCCAATTGCCTCCAATGAGGTATCGGAATGCACCCCATGAAACCACCGTCGCCAGCAAGAACGTCAAACCTGCTGCGAGCAAAGCCCGGGTAGGCTTCACGAGTGGCAACGGTGTCGGCAATCCGCGCTTTGCGCCCCACCAGGTCAACCAGCCCAAGCCGCCGGCGACGAGGAACGTCAGTGCTGCGGCAAACGTTTCGTCTTCCACGTTCAGGCCCAATCGCACGTACACCGGAAGAGCGCCAAGCGGCAATATCTGTAGACTCCCGTAGGCGACACCGATCATGCTTGCAACGCGCAGCCTGTGATCTTCTCGTGAGACGCCCGCCACGGCATGACGACGAAACAGTCGCGCAACGACCGTCCAAGAGAGAATGATGGCCACAAACGCCGATGCGCAGCTCTCCCAATGCACGAGCCAAACGATCCCCATCAGGCTGAGATCGGGCATCAACGGCCGAACGGTTGCGTCCACCAGCGCGCCCACGAGCGCGTCGAACAGCCAATACCCAGCGACAAACGCGGCCAAGACGGGCCAGTCCGGCCGGTAGGTCAATATTCTTCGATTCTCAAGGCTTCGCTGGACGACGAAGAAAGTGGTTCCTGCCACCAGTGGAACCACTTGCGCATCACTCCAAATGGAGACCGGGATTAGTGACTCCTCCCACCCGTACCTTCCAGGCGTTAGCGAATCAAGGAAAGCGTAGGCCAGCCCCAGCATTTTCAATGCGAGGAGCGTGAAGGTGGCTTTCCAGGGGAGCGTGTCGAACCGCGATGGTTGTGGTTCTGCAGAGCTCAGTGTGGTTTGTGTCATTTTGCGCGCGGAGAAGTCCGGCGCGCCGACTCCGTCCGACAGTTGACGTTGGTGTGCATACTCCTGCCTTGAGCGGTCTCAAGTTCGCACACCAGGTTTGTGATCGTTCCTCAGAGCGCGTGATTCCCGCCCTGATACTTTTGCAGAATCTCTTTGGCTGCGCGCTCAAGCGAATCCTTACCGGCATCGAGGAGCTTGCGCGCCGACTTTGCTAGTCGCTCCTCGGCATCGTTCGCGGCATCCTTCACTTTCTGCGTAACCTTGTGCGAGACGGCCGCCGCCCCGTCATAGATTGCCTGCACTTGATCTGCAAGCGTCGGTTGCGGGTAGTGGTTGCGCCAGCGCAGATAGCCCCACATGGAGCTAGGCTCACGGCCCTTCGTTTCCAGTGGGAGCGTTCCGTCTTTCAGATACCGATCCAAGTCGGCGCGGTCTTGGCGGACCATGACCGGTGGATACATGTCACCCTGCCCGCCCTCGTCGACCGGCGCGAAACGCTTGATCGTTCCTTCCGGATCGCGCTGAAGGTCCGCGTCAATCGTCGCCCACTCGGCTTTCCATTTCGCATCCAGCTGCTTCAGTTGCTCCATCCTTGCCTGCTGCTGCATCCTCCAAACCGCATCGCTCGGGGCGCCGAAGGGCTTGAACCAAGCGCGCGAGTCGTGCACGTAGTCGTCGAAGATTCGTACCACACGGGCGTCGAGCGGCGAGGTGTCATTCCAGTATGTCTTGACCTCGCGCCATTCCTTCACCTTATCGCCCCACACCGTCCGTTGGATGCCCGCCTCTGCTGCGGCCTCAGCTCCAACATACGGTGCGAGCAACAGGGCCGTTCGCATCCATGCATCTGAGTAGGTAGGGTCGTTCTCTCCTCTCGCGAGATCTTCCGCCTCTTCGCGCAGCATTTCATTCGCGCCGGCAAGCTCGCTCGCGCATTGGGCACTGAAATTCTGTGCGCGCTTGAAGAACGGCTGATTCTCAAACGCCTGGGCACCGCTGGCCAAGCGCATGCGGCGCCAGCGGAGGTAGAGGCCGTATTGCACGTGCACGGAGCCCGTGGTCCCACCGCCCTTCTTGCTGATCAGCGGATTCACAACGGCGACATAGTCGTTGAATGCCTTGATGAGTTCCGGGGAAATCTTCAGTGAATCGCGAACTCGCTGGGTGACCCCTTTGGCGAGCGGGTTCAGCGGCACCCCTGAAGCAACAGCTTCGCGATACATCTTGGCCAGTGTGACCTGTGAAATCTTGTTGCTGTCGTCGGGCTTCCCGTCTGGCCCACAGCCGCGCCCTTGGTCGCCTGGCTGATAGGCGCCGCCGACATCAGTGTGCACGCCAGGATATGCAAGCTCCAGGACGTTGTCAGCGGGCGCAACCTTGTCCAACGGAAACGCTCCGCGCACTTCATGAGCAGAAACAAGATGTACGGTGCGTTTGACGTAGCCCGGAACGCGCAAAAATTCCTCCGCGCCCCACCCAGCGTGGCCCGTCGCCACCTTGGTAACGTTGGCGATGCCCACCGACGCGACGGTATCGAAGATGCCGAGGAAGTCAAAGCTGACACGCACGCCCGCTAACGACATATCGTCGTCCAAGGCGTCCTTGAGCCAGTTGGCAAAGACACGCGCCTCCGCTGCGCCGCGCGAAAACCCGAACACAGAAAGTCGGATGCACTCCAGCTTTGGTTTGCTGTCGGCGATCAATGCTTTCAGCTTCTTTGACAAGATCTCACGCCGTTGGCGCAACATCGCGCGTCGTTCCTCGTGCCGGGGAGGTTTCCTGAGCGTCTCAATTGCCGTGCGCACCATTTCGACTTTGCTCGCCTTAGCAAGTTGCTCGACTTCATTGCCGCCGGCGCCGACAAGGTTTGCGACAGGGAAATTGAGGTCGGCAGAGATTTGACGTACCAGTGCGCGCTCGTCGAGACCCAAAGCCTCCGTGAGCTTCTGACCGCAGTAGAGACGGTGCAATTCGTCGGTGACTTGGAGCAAAGCCCAATTGATACGGGCCTCGCCGCCCCAGCCCGCACCGAGCCCTACACGCGCATGGTCGCCGCGACCGGTGTCGCCGATTTCTTTTTGGAATGGCGTGCCAATACCAGGGACATAGATCCGTTGCTGTTCTGGTGTCACCTCAAAGATGTCAAATAGCCTCGCCACATTGCTGTGGGCAAGCCGTGCCGTATCCCGGTACTTGTTGTTATTCGTGCCGTCGAAAAAGAAGCTCAGATGGAACTCTCTCGAACAGTGAGTTCCGAAGTTTTCCATGCGGCAGGATGCGAAGCGGGCCTGCTCGTCCACATTCAGCGCAAATGGATTGGGCCCCAGAGGTTCAAGCTCGGACGTCGTATTCACTGGTCTTTGCCCTGAATGAGTTTGCGATTGGGGTAGTACTTCGCAGAACACTTTGCGTCACGCATACAAAGGTCGAACGGATTCCTCAGTCCATCAGGGAAACCAGGGAAGCCAGGAGACGTACCTGACGGGATAGCGCGGATCTTCTTACCCGGGAAGAACGCCAGCCATAGAAACCCCGAGTGGATCGTGTCATATCGTTCGACAGGGACCGTTGCTTTGTAGAGGCCATTGGGGTCTTTGGCATACAGTGCATCGTCCTGCCACTCCACTTCGACTGTCAGCCCTGGTCGCCATTTCGCTGGCAAACCAACAGATCCGGCAATGCTATTTCCTCCCGCATGGCTGGACATCGAGCCTGCCCACTCGCCGTTGACGTAGACCACGCCGATACCTTCGTCCATGTAGTTGAGCACTTGGACGGACAAACCGAGCTCGTCGTCGGCACCAGCGTTTGCTGGCTCCGAGTGAGACGGCTTGCAGCCCGTGCTGAGCAGCACGAACATCAGCATTGCCAACCAGAGATGAATGCAATTGCTCTTCTTCATGTCGTTGTATTCCTGGGCCACTTAGGCAGCGTGCGGTTGCAGCAGCCCGGCATCATTGAGGGCTGCAGTGATTTTGCGCACAACCACCGCATCATGCATCGGCGATTCGGGGCTAGCAGCGTGAAGCACCGCTTGAATGCAGGCATATGCCTGCGAAGGTAGCCCAACAAGGGTGCCAAAAATGTGGGGACTGTTCCGGACCAAATTCAGCATGGCACCGGGCCGCGCAAGGGCCTGCAGTTGCTCCATTTGCTCTGCCGTACACATGTAGGGCGTGCCATCCGCTTCTTCGACACCGCTTGCGCCATCACTGACACACCGCAGTGTTCCGTTTCGACGGAAGTACCACCACTGGATGCCAGCAAGGAAGCGGCTGCGCTGCGTGTCAGTGAACACTTCCAGAACGGCATCCAGGGCGTTGGTATCCGCCAATCGAATCAGAAACGCAGTGCCCTCGTGGTCCACGGCTTCCATCTGGTTCCGAAGGTGGCTGAACGGATCGGCCGACAGGCCGTTCGAATGGAGGAAGCTGAGCATTGGCCTGCCGGACGTCTCTCGCAACAGAAGGGCTAGAAACGTGAACCGCTCCTGCGGCTCGTCCGGGACACGCAACAGAGTCGGCGCAATCTCGCTTAGGCCGGGTCCGTCATAGCGCCCTTCATAGAGGGAGCGCGACAGGATGCCGGGGACCCGATGCTGACAACGTCCTGCGAAACCGGTGTCATATCCGTTGTCGATCAACGCATAGACGTTGCTCGCTGGCAATGCGGCCAACAGCTGATCAATGGCATTGGCAGGGTAGGCGTCCACCCACGCAGGGGGGGTGTCGCGCCTATCCTTGATCTCGAAGTCTGTTGCCATGTTGTTCAACGATGGGGATTATTCGGACTCAACCATTCTTGATGGCAAAGGCGTGCTGATCGCGAAGGGCGCGCAGCATGCACTCCACGCAAATACTCTGCGGGAACGCCGGCAACGGATACGACTGGTTCACCGGGCCGTCAAATTTCCGCTCCGCCGATTTGTAGGTAATCGGCCCTGAGCACTCGACCGTGATGTTGCCGCCCTCCAGCGTGATGGCCGCGCCGGCCGCCGTCGCCAGGCGAATCCGCTTGGCCGCCGCAAAATCCACGTTCATGTTGGCCGACACCAATTTCAGGTCGTCCTTGGCCATGAGCTTGAGCGTGTCGTGCTGCGCCTGCACGTCGATGTTGTCCTGGCCAGCGGTCAGCTGCAGGCCGATGTTGTTTTCACCCGCCTTGGACAGGCCCGCCGCCACGCCAATCGCCTGCCCCGCGTGCATCCGCGCCTGTTTGCCCACGGCGATGTTGGTGTCCTGGCCGCTGCCCAGGGCGATGCTCTCGCCGTTGGCCAGCTGCAGATCCTGACCGGCCACCATGACGACTCCTGCGCGCCCAATGGCATGCACCATCGCCTCGCCCTGGTGCGGCACCTTGCCCTGCGTGCTGGTGTTGCCGGCGCTGGCATCCTGCTTGGCTGCATCGAGCGCCTGGCCATCCACCATGCCTGCGGCTGCCTTCTCCTGCTTGGCCAGCGGCGCATTGTCGTCTTTCGCCGCCGAGAGGCCAGCCGTCTGGTGCGTAACCGCACCCTGCCCCAGCGATGAGGTCAAGGCCTTGGCCTGCTTGATGAGCGCAATGCCGGCAGCGTTATCCCCTGTCGGCACGGCTTTGCCGCTGGCCGCATCGCTGTACGTGGTCAGCAGCAGACCCGCCTGGCCGCGCACGGCGCCGTGGCCATCGGTACGGAGCTCGAAACCCTGACCGCGGAAGCTGCCGCGCCGGTTGTCCTGCTGGTGAACGAGGTGACCCAGGTTGAGCTGGGTGTGCTGCTGCGTGGTGGCGAGCTGGGTGCGCAACTGGCCGTCACTGTCGTCAAAGACGAGTTGGTTGTAGCCGCTGCCGCCGTGCTCAGCGCTCTTGAAGCCGGTGTGGGCCGCGGCATTACGGTGACCCTCTGCCTCCGTTCCCATGCCGTGCCAAGCCGGGCTGTGCCCGCCGGCCACGTTGCCTTGCGCGCTGCCGGCGCTGTCGCTGCCTTGCCTGTAGAGGGCGGCCGCATCCCCTGTCCCGCCGGCACCCTGCCCGCCGGGCGTCGGCGCTATTCCAGCCTCACCCTGTCCGTTGTACAGGGCGCCAATGACCACGGGCTGGTCAATATCGTCTTCCTGGAATTTGACCAAGACTTCCTGACCGATGCGTGGCAGCCACTGCCACCCCATGCCGGCACCGGCCTGGCGCTGTGCCACACGGACCCAACGGGTGCTGCGATCGTCCGCACGCTCGCCGAGCTGCCAGGGAAACCGAACGCGGATCTCGCCCGCGGGCGTGGCGTGGTGTTCGCCATCCCCGCCGGCTTGCGTCTGGCCATCCGGGCCAACCACGATGGCGCTATGCACGCCCTGCGCGGTCGGTTCTGCGTACAGCCGGCCCGTGTCGGGATGCGTGACTGCAGGACGCCAGGGGCGGCGGGCATCGCCAGCGCGAAAAAGCCCTGCATAGCCGTGCGCACGTGCGGCAGTCAGCAGTTCTCGTGTGGGCGTGTCGCGCTCGAGGCGTTCATCGTCGGCCACGAAGCCAAACGCGCCTGGCCCGGACTCCGGTGGCGAGGGTGGCGCATCGAACGTCAGAGCGGTATCGAGCCCGCCCAGGCGGGCGCCAAGTGCGGCATGCGTGTCGGCGGTCAGGTTGTTGATCCCGCAGTGCTCAACCAAATCCATCAGTAGCGGATAGGCACCCTCCACGTCTTGCGGGAGGTGCGGGCAACCCACGACCTGCATGCGCGTGCCGCTGCGTAGCGTGCGGACCGTGCCGCGTCCGAAGCACAGCAGCGCGCGCGCCTCCAGGCTCTCCATCACCTGTTCGGCGATGCGTTGGGCATTGGCCGAGTCCGGTGCAAGCGACGGGCTGATCGACAGGTACGCATCGGGGCTACCGGCACTCGTTGCCGATCGTGCCGGCGCATGGGCGCGCACACTTTGTTTGCCCTCCGGGTCCCACGCGGCCACAGCAACGCCGCCTGCCGTTGTGCGGTTGTGGCACATCAGTTGTTGGATGGCGTCGCGCTGTTCCAGGCTATGCGCACGGTGGAAGCGGATGCCGCCCTCTACAGCCGACTCCACGTCTTCGGCCAGTTGGGTGCTGTCGGCAAAGATCAGCAGCGAATGACCGTTGGGCGCCTCCTCGTCTTCGACCGTGGTGAACCCAAGCCCGGCCTCAGCCAACAAGCGCGTAACAAAGTGGTAGTCCGTCTCACGGAACTGGGCGAGATGGCTACGCGTGCCGAACTCGGCCATGCGCGCTTCGGCGCCGGCGGCGTAGTGCCACGAGGCATACGGTTCGTAGGGCGACAGCACCTGCTCGAAGATGTCCGCCAGCGGCCGGTTCTGGAACACCTGGCTGTGGCGCTGCTGGGTTGCCAGCCAGAACCACGGCACCACGGTCAGGCGGTAGCGCGTGAGGCTGCCATCGGCGCCAAGTTTCTCGGCGAGGCGAACTAGCCCGGTGCGCTTGGTCTGCGTGCCGTTGGCCAGCGTTGTGATCAGTGTCACGCGCTGGCCAATCAAAGATTCCAGCGCGATTCGCGCGTTGGCGCTCAACGCAATGATGCGCCACTCAAACAGTTCGGACAGCGCCTCGCGGCCAAGCCAGGCTTCGACGGCCAGATCCGCCAGCGCGCCGTCGCCTTCCAAGGCATACAGGCGGTTGGCTGGGGCAAACAGGTTCTGCAGCAGAGTCGTGGCGTCCATCGTCGGCATCGAATGTTCAACATGCCCGACGTGCTACAGAAATGCGGGCCCACTATTTTAAATGGCAGGCGCCGTCTTTTGAACAATCAATACATTCAATAATGTTTGCCGAGCATTAAGAATGCGAAACAATTAATTTCCTGATAATCAGATATCGGATTTACTAATTTCACTGTCAGCTGCCCCGGACTGCCCCTGGCGCGGCACGCCAGCCAGCTCCAGCAGGCGAGCATAGACGCGCTTGCGCAGACGCTCGTCCCGCTCAGCTTGTTCACTATCGTTGCGCACTACATGCTCAATGATGGCGCCCCGTTGCCGCATGATTGCGTGCGTGGCTGACTTTTGATCCAGGTATTCCTGCGAATCCGCGCCCATGGTTTCGACCAGGATGCGGCTGGGTTTTGCCAGCGAGCCGGCCGGCGCAGGAATCTCAAGCTCGAAGTCCGCGCGGCAGTGCGCAGTCGTGCCATCCGCCAAGGTCACCTCGCTATCGAACAGCGGCTTCCTGAGCGAGACGGTGACGCCCTTCTTTTTGACCCACCGCATCACGTCCAAAAGCAGTTTGAGGGTCTGCCGTTCATAACTGCTGTCCAGAGGTATTGGTCGGCCCATCGTGAAGGCATGCTGGGCAAAGGCTTCGCGCACCCGTGCGGCACCGGAGTCATCTCGATCGATGACCGCGAGCACCCAGTACGGCGGATTCGAAAAATTCTGGTCACGGCCCCCGATTCGAATCTCGCTTGCCGGCGTCACCACAGCAGGCTTCCGACTGGTCAACTTGGTGGCGGCCGACGGACTCACTTGATCGGCGACGAACAAGAGGTAGCCCATACGCTTCTTCCCGCCGGGCCACGGCAACTTGTCGACATCGGCCATAAAGTCGCTGGCCTTGGTCCACGGCTCGGTCGCCATCACGTCCCAAAGCGTCAATGCATCTGTCACCGCTTCGTCAACGGCAAATTGCTCCAGGCGGTCCCAATGGGCCAGGGATGCTTGGCCGGTGTCCACGTCTTCGGTGCTGATCGTACTGAAGCCGGCCTGCTCAAGGAGCGTGTAAAGAATCCGACCCAGCTTCGGAAGACGTCGGCTCCGACCTGGTCTACCGCTCCCCCCGGCGCGCTCGCCGGGGCGCTGGCCACCCCCCTCATGCTCCTTATCCAGATAGTCCAGCGAGTTTCGGATCGGTCGCAGCGGTTGATGCTTACCGGCCTGCGGATCGTCCTCGTCCTCGGACGGATCGGTGCGGAACGTTTTAAGGACGCATTCGTGGGCGTCGCGCCCAACAATGCGCACGAAGTGCCTGGGTCCATCGCCGCGAACGCGCGCGGTCATACGTGGCCGCTGCCCGATTGCCTCCCCATCCCGGCAATCGCACTCCAGCCAATAGCGCGGCTCCTTGCCGTTATGCATCTCAGCAAGGATGGCCTCGACGGCCTGCGCATCGTGCGCTTCCGTATGCATGCCGGCGCCGCAGTACCGCCGAACCGATTCCGCCTCCGCCGTCGTGAGCTGGCGCAAGACGATGTTGTTACCGCTATTCCGAATCAACCGCATCGATCTCCATCCTCTCTTGCTAGTTCAACACCCGCCCTTCGCGGCCGATAATGCCAATATCCACGTACTGCGAGCCCTCATACTGGGCAGGGTTGTATTTGAGCTCGAAGTCGCCCAGGTCAAAGGGCCCACGTGTCTGCAGCGCAGTGCGAATCGCCTCGCCCGTCACTGGGCCATTGACCCTGCGCAACGCTTCAACAAACAGCCTAGCCGATGCATAGCCCTCCAGCGCAGTCGTCGATTTGGCCAGATCAGGGCGGCCCGCCGCAGTCATGTCGGCGAGGAAGGCACGTGCGAGCTTCGTATTGCGCTTCGTGAGCGCTGGCATCACCTCTGCGATACACACACCACGCGCGAAGTCCGCACTGGATGCGCGCACCAGCTCGTCGGCAGATGGGGTGGAATCCGTCGTCACCACCGCGTTGCCGCCTCGCTCACGGTAGGCCCGCAGGAAACCGCCGATGTTCACGCTGTCGGAGAACATCAGCACCACATCGATGTCGGCTTTCAGGACAGCCTCGGCGAGCCTGTTCAGCGTGGAGGCCTCCATCATCTTGGTCTCCAGAGGTAATGTCAGCACCGGTTTGATCGCCAGTGCCTGCATCGTCGCCATACTCTTGTTCAACCCATCCTCACCAAAGGCGTCTCCCTGATACAGCACGGCAATGCGTTTGCCACCAAGCGTCACGCCCTGCCGGATCATCCGGTCCGCCTCAGCCTTCAGGCCCGCGCGGATATAGAACACCCACCGGTTCTCAGGCATTTGACGCACCTGCGTTGACGACACGTTGGCGCCGAGCACCGGCGTGCGACTGCCATCCAGGACACCGCTCTTGATGAGCGTGGCGGTACGGGCAGACCCGTAGTAATTCAGCAGGGCAACCGGGTGGTGCTGCCGGATCAGATCCCCCGTGCGTTGCGCCGCCGTGTCGAGGTTGCTCGAACCGTTGACTGTCACCACCTTGATGGTGTGCCCATTCACGCCACCGGCGTCGTTGACCCTGCGCAAATACAGCTCCGCCGCCTCTGCAGTGGCGCGCGTCGACATTTCCACCGATCCCTCCAGTGGCAGCACCTGGGCCACCGTCACAACGTCGGCGTTGGCGTGGCTGGCCACAAGTACAGCCGCCACAGTCCCCAGCATGGCAAAGCGTCTGATCTTCATTATTGTTATCACCTAAAAAAGTGCCGGCTTGCGCCGGCATAAAGGGAATTCGTTTCGTCGTGCTTCAACCGGCGATCCCGGTTGGGCTACCACGTTGACGACGAAAGCTTGGCCTCGATCGCCTTGAGCGTGGCGAGCATTTCCGTCTGTGTCGCCAAAATTTGAGCCAGCACGCGAGTGTTCGCGTCCAACGCCACGCCCTGGGGCTTCTGCTCATCAACACCGCCGACGCGCAGCCGATTCGGCACACCGACGATGGTGACATCGGCTTCCTCCCTGTCGCTCGCGGTCGACCTCGGCGCGTGGGCGGCACCAGCGATGACGACATAGGTTGTGGATACTGGAATGGTTTGGGTCACGGACTCAATTCTCCGAATGGTCAATTGTTAGTGGAGGGGTCTTCCACCTGCTGCCCGGCGGCGCTTCCTATTTCGTCGCCTCGCTCTCACCCACCCATCGCGATGGCTCCCCGGCCGCCAGCGCAGGGGCACACATTTGGCCGTTGAGCTTTGAGCCAATCGAGAACGCCTTGCCGTCGAAGTAGCAATATTTCGGCTCACGCGGCGCTGCTTGCGACGCCAGCAGCGCGTGAATGGCATGCAATTGCGCCAATTGCTCGACCTGAATCGAACTCATCTTGACCAGGTCGGCACTCGGAACCTGAGCGAATACAGGCGTCGTCACCAGCATCGCGGCCAGCAAGGCCAGCATCGGCTTTTTCATCATCCTTGTTCTCCAAAAAAGTGTGTTCGTATGTCGTTGGCGGTCGAATCCGGGAATGTGCTGCCCTGGCTCCAACAACAGCGGTCCGGCCAACTGAAATGGCTCGGATCACGCGTTCAAATCCCCGGATGGTCGGTTGGCAGCGGCTTTCCTCCACCTGCTGCCCGGCCCCGCTGGCGGTCTAGCGCCGCCGCTTGAGCGCAATCACGGCGATCGCGACCAGGCACGCAACCGATGCGGTCAGTACCCAAGCGCGCCAATCCACGATGTGCCGTAGCGAAATGCAGGCGATCTGCATCAGTTCATCGGGATGGCGAGCGATGAGCGGCGCCACACTCAACAGAAATGCGTAGGCGACCAGGACCAAGCCGAATGCGGTGTGCTCGGCCTTCCATTCGCGGAATAGCTCATTCACCGAATCAGCGCTGCCAGTCCCACCGCCACTGCACTCTGGTAGGTGCGTCCGCCCGTCATCGGTCTTTTGCTGCGGCTCCAATTCCATACCTCCCCCCTTCGTGTTCATTGCGGACTACCAGCGCACGCGCTGATACCAGACGTTGTTCAGGTAGATATCGATTGCTTGCGAGTTCTGCGCCTTTTGCCAGACGACCTGGTCGTACACGTTGACCGTTGTTCCGTCGTCCATGCCGCCCATCTGGAAGCGGCCGACCAGCTTTCCGACACACGCACGCAGAACGGAAGTCGCACCCTGTTGAGCCGCACCCTTCAGGCTGTACCCGTAGACGCTGTTTGAGGCGGTTTGGCCCTGCACCACGTATTGATCCACATCGGCCGGCCGGAGCGGCGCGGGGCACGGATCAAACGGATCGCTGACCGGCACCGCCCGATTGCCAGTCTCTTCGGCTTCCTCACAGCGCGGGAATGGGCGGCCGTGTGCGAGGTCGAAGTACAGACGGTTGATCGGTTCTTGGCATTCGGCAACGCCCTTCGGTCCGCCGTTGGAGGCAGGGTTGGCCAGGCACAGCAGCACCTTGCAGCCGTAGTCGCTCGCGTTGGCGTGGCCCGAGGCCATCAGCGCAGCGAGCACGCCGATCCGAGCCAGGGATTGGATGGACAATTTCATGGGATCAATGAGAAAGGAGTCGTACAACAATCAAGGTGGTCAGGCCGCACGCCACGGCCGCACTACACAGCCCCACCACAATGCGGTCCAGATGTCGGCGAACGCCTTTGTTTGAACGTGTTGCATTCGCTGTATCAAGGGCCTCGCGGACCACTTCGAGCAGTTGCGCGCGTGCTTGCTCCGAGGCCTTCAATGCGACGGCCCCGACCAGCATTTCACGCGCGGCGCTCGCGTCCTTGACGGCGGCGGCCATCTGCAGGATTCGCTCTGTCAGCAGGGTGTCGAGGCGGGCGACTTGCTTCTCGAACTTGAGCGCTGCGAACTCGCCGCCGCGCTCAATGTTCTCCCGCGCTTGCGGCACCACGTTGGTCATCGCCGCCACGTCTTCACGCAGCGTGTGTACGTCGCCCAGCAGCTCGGCCAGGAGTGCCTCACGGGCAGAGGTTTCCGCCATGGCGTTAGCGCATCAGCGCCGCAAAGGCGTCATCGAGCTGCGCCTGCACGCCGACCGCCAGGCGGCGCATCGACACCTTGCGCGCCAGCTCGGTTTTCTCCTGCGGCGACTGGGCGTCGCGGATCATTGCCTTGTAGTCCGTCGTGTCGGCCAGCAAATCACCGATGGTCGTCGGACTATTGGCCAGCTTGCCGAATAGCTCGTTCTCGTGGATGGCGGCCTCCTCGCGCAGGATGAAGCCGCGATGGGATGCGTGGAATTTGAAGAGCATCGGAAACATGCGCTCCATCGAATCGCGCGGGTCCACGCGGTTCAACAAAACGCGGATGCGCTCGCGCTCGACGCCGATGTCATCGGCCAGGGCTTCGATCGTCGAAATGGTGTCGCGCTCCTGTTTGGCATCCGGCACCGTCGGCACCACGAAGACGTCGAAGTCTTCGTGAGAGCCCTGATAGCTCTTCATGCGGCTGACAAGCTCCTCGACGTTCGACGCCCCCACGTCGACCACGACCGAGTCCAGCGACATGATGTTCTCTTGCAGCGCACCGAACTCGTTCCCCCGCATCTGCATGCCATCGTTGTCATCCGCGTTGATCGTCTCGACAGCGATCACGGTGGCGTTACCCAGACGGGGTGCCAGCAGGTGGTGCGACGCCAAGCTCTTACCCACGTTGCCCGAAAAATTAATCACTGCAATCTTCGTCATGGAGGATTCCTCTACTGTTCTGAATTCAATGTTGATGTGGTGTCAGCGGTCCATCTCGATGCCCGGCTCAACCGCCGCCCGCTCGGGGGCCTTGGACGCTTGGCTGGGCTGGCCTGGTGCTGCCGGCTTGGTGCGGTCAACTTCCGGACGCTGGGCGGAACGACGCTGCGCCATGGTCTTCTCGGAAACTTTCGGGGTTGGCAGGTTGACCTTGCGGTCCTTGTAGGCCGCGGCGCTGGCAATGACCTGATCGAACTCCTTGCGGCACTTGTCCCGCGTAGCGGCCGGCCAGTCCGCAATCTGGCGCTCGAGCACCATCCGCGCTGCCGCAATGCCGAGGCTCTCCTTGTTGTTCGAGCCGGTTTTGTTGGCCACCGGTTCTGCCGTTTGCGTGGCCTGTGCAGGTTCGGGCGCTTTCTCAGTGCGCTCGTCCGCTTTGCCGTCATCCGCCTCCAGGCTGTTTTCCTTCTCCTGGCCCCGCTCGCCTGCGCTGATGCGCATCTCCTGCCTAGCCGCTTCCAACATCGCGCGGTCCTGCGCCTTGGGCCGGAAGCCGTTGGTCTTGACGCCAGCGAGCTCCGCGGCGATCCAACCCTGGCGGCGGAATTCCTCGCTACCCCTAAGCGTCAACGTGCCCCAGTTCTTCGCCTTGGCGACTTCGACCATGTGGGCGATGACGCTGCGCTCATTGCTGTCGGTGGAAAGCGAGCGCCCCTTGTCCTCAAAGTGCACCTTCTCGGTCTTGCGATCGACAAACTTTCCCTCGTGCGCGGTATAGAGCGCCGCAACCTTCTGCGGAATCTCGTAACCGGTCTTCTTGAAGACGGGCTTGGTGCCGGACTTGCTCACCAGCTCTCCGCCGGCGGCGTCCTTGTCCTTATTGTTTGCGGACCCCGTCGGCTCCTTTCCTTTGGTGGCGGCACGCACCTGCTCGGCCACCTCCCGCAGCATGGCTTCGGCGCGCCCACGGTCGGTCTTGCGTGCGGCCTTGACCGCTACCAGGTCCAAATCCGTGAGGCGCTCGGCGACCGGCTTTTCCGGCTCATTGGCCGGCTTCTTGGCATCGGCCTCATTGGCCGCTTCGCCCACCGCCACCTTGTCGATCTTCTGATCGACCGGCGTCGCCGGCGTTTGCTGCAGTTCCCGATGAAGACCGCGCTCAGCCGACTGGTAGCGCAGCTCCAGCGCCACTTCGGTCGCCGGGTCAATGAAGTCCGGCAGCGGTGCGTCGGTGCCAGACTCGCGCCAGGTGTCGGCCGCGACGTACCAATCGCGCTCGGCCAGGTCGCGCAACCCCTCCACAATGGGGTCGAGTTCAGCACGCTGTTCGCGCCAGTCCACGGCGGTTAGTTGCGCGCGCAACTCGTCGGCACGCTCCTTGATGGCTTCCGGGCTGTCGAAATCAATGGTGTTCATGCGGCATTCGCTCCTGCGGTGTTCAGGATCGCCATCACCTCGCCGAAGTACGGCATCACGCCGCACATGGCTTCGGTAATTTCGTCCTCATTGGTGAAGTCCGACGCCTGCAGGAAGGGCAACTCTTCCGGCTCCACGGGCCGGCTGTCATCCACGTGCGGGGCATCGAATCGGGGGGTATCTCGGAGAACGAGGGCCATCACCTCGTCGAATTCGGGCATCACCTGGCGCATCGCCAGCAGGATCGCGTCTGCATTGGTGATGTCGGAGGCCTCCAGGATGGCCAGTTCATCGGCCTCAACGGGCCGGCTGTCATCGGGCTGCGTACCGGTCTGCGCCGGCGACGCGTTCCAGTACGCCTGGAAGTCCACCTGCGGCAGCGCGATGCTGCCCTCGCCCCGTGTGAGAAACGCGTCTTCCAACTGCTCCTTGGTCGGCATGGCGTACTCACCCAACGCAGCGATCGATGGGCTGACTTCCTTCAGGCGGTCGATAAAGACCTTTTGTTTGTAGAAGAACGCTTTCTCGGCCTGGATCGGCTTGCAGTTCTCCAAGGTCACGATGAGCTTCTCCTGCCCCATCTCCTTGAGTTCCTGGGGCAGCATCAAGGCGCGCTTCTGGCCCGATTCGCTCTCGCCCGTACTGTTCGACCGTGCACCGCGGTTGCGGCTCTTGGAGCGAGCGATCGCCGTGAAGTACCCCAGCATCTCGGAGTATTCGTTGGCATCCTTCTGTTCACGCGGCGGATACAGCAGGTGGGCGCCGTGGTTGGTGATGAGCGTGCGGGCGCCCTGCTCCCCATAACACTCCGTCACCTGCGCGACCGTCTGGATGACGGTGGCCAGACGCAGGTTGTAGCCGGCCATGTAGCCATTGGCCTGCGCGATGATCTCGATCTTGCCGGGAGCGGTGGCTTCGTCGTTGAGCAGCAGGCACTGGTATTTGAGTTCCGGGTTGTCCGCCGGCAGCTCGCGCAGGTTCAGGTTGACCAGTTGCGAATAGAACAAGTTCACCAACAACTGCGCGGAGGCCTCGGCGAGCTTGGCCGGCGCGATGCCGACGTAGATCGTCATGCGGCGCTTGCGCACGTCGGCGAGATCAAAGTCGGACTTGCTGGTGGCCGCCTCCACCACCGGATCGGTAAAGATCTGCAGTGGCGCGTTGAACGTCGACAGCACGTTCCCCAGCGTGGTCTCCGGCTGGTTCAGGAAACGATTCAGCGCATCGACGCAGCGCCAGGTCAACGGCGGCACATCGGTATCGGTACGGGTACGCGCTTCCAGGATGCCCTTGAGGTACTCCTTGATCGGTTTCCCCTTGCCCGAACTCTGGCGCAGGATCTCGCCCAAGGTCACCGGCATGCCGGGCGTTTCGCGCAGATACAGCGTGAGTCCCAGGAAGAGACTGCGGGCGTTGTCGTTGAAGAAGCGGGCGCGGGGCTCCACTTTGGCCGGATAGAGCGCATCGCCGATCGACATGATGTCGCCGATTTGCAGGTGCTCCGGGCGCTGCCACACCGCGTCGAAGACGTTCCAGCAATGCGTATGTCCCGTCTCGGAGAACGGCGCCCACAGATACACCTCTTGGCCGTTACGCTGCCGGTACAGCGACGTGTATTTGAAGTTCTCTTCCTTGACGTCGAGTTGCACCACCGAATGCGGGTAATGCAGCAGGTTGGGGATCACGAAGCCGACACCCTTACCCGAGCGCGTACCCGCAGCCAGCAACACGCCCTGCTGGCCGTGGTAAATCAGCGGGCCCAGCTGGGGGTGCCAGCCGACGATCAGACCTGGATAGGTTTCCTGGCTCATCAGTCTCGCCCCACCAACCCAGACTTACGGATCTCGGCGAGCGTCGCAAAGCGGGCACTACCGTGCAGCTCGCGGTCCTTGTGCAGCTTGGCCAGCGCGATGCCGATGAACACAAACGGGACCGCCGTGATGGCGGCCGCGACCAGGCTGCAGACGCCCAAGGCCTGCTTGACCGGCTTCACGTCCGCATAGACCTGCCAGTAGCGATACAGCGTGGTCACGCCCACCGCCGAATCCGGCAGCTTCTGCAGCTTGGCAAAGAGCGTCGCGCCGGCGAGCTGGCCACCGACCGCAAAGCCGCCCACCAGGACCAACCCGGCCACCACGGCGACGATGATTTGCGGCGTTTTCATGCCAGCCCCCGCTGCAGCTTCCACTTGCCCACCGGATCGAAGTAGAGCTGCGTCATGCGCTTGGTCTTCTTGTCCATGAAGGCCACCACATCGATCGTGCGTTTGACTTCGGCCAACAGGTAGTTCCAGTCCAAGGTCAAGCCGACCGGGCTCTGCTTGATCAGCGTGGCGATACGCGCGAGCGCGGAAATGCAGTCGTTCGCGTGGACCGTGGTCATACCACCTTGGTGGCCGGTGTTGAGTAAGGTCAGGTAGTCCCAGGCCTCGTCGCCGCGCAGCTCCGACAGGTACACCCGGTCAAACATCATGCGCAGGGTTGACTTGACCAGCTCCCGGGCCGGGAGCGCGTCACTGAAGAACAGGTGCGTGCGGTTCGGGTGATTCGGCAGGGAGAGCTCGTGGGTGTCCTCGATCGTGCAGACGCAGGTTTCAGGTGGCACGAGGTCGGCCAGTGCCTTGGTGAGCGTCGTCTTGCCCGAGCCCGTGCCCCCCACCAGGACGATGTTTTGTCCGTTCAGTACGGCCAGCTCGAAGAAGCGCCGGATGTCGCGCTGCTCCTTGGCCGCCATCATCTCCAGTTCGAATGGCTCCAATTCGACGTCGGCCGGCACGGACTTGTTCGGCGAGACATCCCGAAAGCCCTCAAACGCCCCGAACCCGATCAGATCGTCAAGCGAGTACCGATCCTTGCTGGCGATGCGCACGGTGAAGGAGACGGTGTTGGGTTCGCAAGCCGGCGGGATCAACGCTTGGCCTCGCTGTCCGGCGGGCAGTTCCACCGATTTGATCGGGTCTTGCTCGGTCAACGCCCCCTTACCCCGGTTGAAGTTGACCAAGGTGCTGGCCAACTTGCGGGCCATATCCAGCGAACATTCAGGCGCACTATGGCGTTGCCAGCCTGCAGAACTCTTGGTCCAGATCTCGCCGGGGCGGTTCACTTTGACGTCGGTGACGCCCAGCGTATCAATGAACTTTGCGATGCCGGTCTGCTTGAGCAGACTGCGCACCGTGGTGGACCGATCGTAGTCGGGTACGGTGTTCATTGCGCACCTCCCGGCACGGACGGCAAGGCCGACACCAGCTCGTACTGCTTGCTGAAGTCGATGTCGCGCGCCACGAAGATGTTGATGATCGCGCCCTGATTGGCGTAGCCCGTCGGTGGGATGTTGATGGTGTTGCGCAGCGTCTCGGCCGCTAGGCTTTGTGTTGCCTGGGTCGTGTTGGACAAATTGACGGTTGTGGAACCGCTGTTGCTTCTGCTCTGGTTGGCCACTGCCTGGCCGAAGTCACTGATCAGCGCCACCATGGCCGCACCGCCGAAACGCTGCCAGAAGTGATTGTCGACGTAGGCTTCCATGCCGCTGGCGCCGAGGGAGTCGGTCACCGGCGAATCGAGCGGCACGGTCACGGGGCCGTCATCGATGCGGGTCATCAGCGCAAAGATGCGGGCCTGGCCTTGCAGCAGCGCAGAGCGCTGCTCGCCCGTTACATCGGCGCCCTTGCGCAAAAGCAGCGTGCTGCCGTCGGCGCTGTACACATCGCGCATCAGCGAACATGAGGTCATGCCGGGGTACGTCGTGACGGTCTTGGTGCCCATCACACACGGGAGCATGGTGCCGCGCTTGAGCAGGTAGCGCAGGTCCGGCAGGAAGCCGGCCCGAACGACGCCGGCACGCGAAGTAGCCGACGGAGCCAACTGCTCGTCCAGCGCATTCTTGCCGCTGCCACCGCCAAACGCCTGCGAAGGTTGGACGGTCAATGCGCCACCCTCTCCCTCTGCCGACGACGCTTGTCCTTTACGTTGGGACAGTACCGTCACATTGCCGGTCAGGCGGCGTTCTGCCGGCGATTCGACGCGCTGCTGCGGGCCGTTGCTTGGCGTGCCACCGGCCTGCTGCGCATTGCCACCTGCAGTGTTCCCAGGACCAGCCGTGCTGAAGCCGTTGGCTGTTTGGGCGCCCGCTGGCGTGGCCAGCCCGCCCGGTCCCGTAGCACCGGCGTTGGCTCCCTTCATCTGGGCGTCTTCCTCTTGGATGCGTTTCTTCTGTGCTTCCAGGTCGACGTTGTCTTGCTCGGGGTGCGCGCGTTCCTTCGGTTTGGAGCGCTCAGCCTCCTTCTCTGCAAGCTTCATGTCGGTCAGCCGCTTGACGAACAGGGCAACGCCGCCGACTCCCATGGCCAGCGCGAGCACCACCACGACGAGGATGACCAGCTTCTTGCTGTTGCTCTGTTTCTTGCCCCGGCGCACCGAGGGGATGCCGCGCTCTTCGGGCGGCGCGGGATGGATTGCGTTGGGTTCAGTCATGCGCTTATCCGAATTGAGAGGTCGGCAGGCCGTGCTGCAAGCTCATCCGCTCCAGGCGGATCTCGCCATCGGCTGGCGTGTTGAAGTGTTGGCGCAGCATCGTGGCGATCGCAGCGCGGTAGTGATTGCGGAAGCCGAAGCGGTGGCCCATCACGGCCATCCCAACCACCTGCACCACCAGGAACAGCCCGCAGTACCGCAGGAGCGTGCGCATCGCGTGCGTCACGTTGGCCGGGTCGGCGCTGAGCAGATTGCGGACGACGGCGGTGTGCGCCTCCGGCTCCAGGAGCGCCAGCGCGAACGCGCTCCCAACCATTCCCAAAGTCAGACCGACGAGAAGCTGGTTGGTGATCAACATCGCAACCTTCCCGGCATTCAGCAGCTGAGCCACCGCATTGCTGCCGTCATGCAAGGCCAGGCACTGGATCGCCGCATACTCGGCATCGGTAACGGCACCGACCTTCACATCATTGATTGACACGCTCCATACAAAGGGCGCGTCGGTTCTTGCCCTACGGGACAAGCGCGCATCTATCAACTTGAAGAGAAGGTGACCAAGCAGCACGCCCGCGAGGAAGGACTCCACGGATACCGCAAGGCGCAGCGAAGCGCCGAAGGCATAGCCAAGCCCCAAGGAGGCGATCACGGCAGGCAGTATCAGGACCACCCAGCGTTTGAGGAGGTTGTGTACCCAATTCATTCAATGTTCCTTCGTGAGACGCACCGTGCCGGGCACCGTCGCGCCGGCGGCGTTGTACTGGCCCTCAGGGGAATAGCCGTCGTTACGGATGCCCAAGACCGAATTGCCCAGGCGGGCCAGGAATTCGCGCGCGACCTCGTGCACGACGATCGTGTCGGCCTCCATGTGATACGCGGGCAAGGCTTCGGACCCATCCGCGCGCTTGACGAAAATGCGCGGCAGATCGCGGGCGGTCGCGTATCGGAAATACGTGAAAGTGCCGTCGTCCCAGGCCGCCGTCGGCGCCAGTTCGGTATGGCCACGCATCTGGTAATCGGCGTTGCGTGCCTTGGCAGCGCCTTTGGTCAGTTGAGCCACGGAGACGATCTGGGCGCGCTTGCGCGCATCCTCTGCCGATGCACGGGCCCGCGTGTCCGGGTAGTCGAACTTGAGCACCCAGGTGGACGGCACGCCGCGGGTGGCCGTTACCAGGTCGAAGGTGTAGGTCCTGCGGCTCGTGACAACCATCAGGTTGGTGTCGGGCCGCTGCGCCGCGCGCTTGAGCAAGATCCAGTTCTTGTTGGCCGAGACGTTCCAGGCCTTGCCGTCACCCATGCCGGCGCCGTCGTCCTCGATCGTCTCGCCGGGCTCGAGCTGCAGCATGATGGCTTTGCCAGGCGTGGTGGCGACCTCATAGACCTCGTTGGGGTCATAGACGGCGCACTGGATGTGGCTCTCGAACCCGCACGCACCCGGAATCACGCGCGCGGCCGCCGGAATCGCCGCCAGCGTGAGGGCGGCAACAGGAATCCATCGCTTCATTGGTGGGCTCCTTCCGGCGTGCTCGTGTCTTCGCCGCTGCGCGACCAGTCGCGCGTCACCGTGTAGCTGGTGGCCTTCCAGCCGGTCGGGTTGATGTCCTGCTGTTCCTTCTTCTCGGGGACGTTGTCGTGCCGGTACGTGATGGTGGCCACCCAGTACGTGGTCTCCGATTTGATTGCCGAATTGATCGGAACATACTTGCGCGAGAACATGACCTGGGCGGTCGTGCCGACAAAGCTGATCGCGCCGATCTTGGGGATCACGCGCGCATCGTTTTTGAGGACCTTCAGGGGCGAGTGCTCGCTACGGATGAAGTTGTCGTACAGCTCGCCTTCTTTCTCGGAACTCATGGCCTTCACGGCGTCGTGCATGTCCTGGATCGTTTCCCAGTCATAGCCTTCGCGCCGCTCGACGTACTTGCGCAGATCCGCGCGATCCGACTTCTCGCCAAAGGTCACCTTGCCGTCGGCCGAGGTCGGTAGCACATCTACCTTGCCGGTGGCGTTGTCGACGCGCAGCACCGGCGGCGGGTTCGGGCGCTTGACCACGAACGCGGTAGTCGCGCCGGCCACCGCAATGATCGCGATCGCGCCCATCCACTTGACCGCCAGCATTGCGACGTCGGCCGACCGCTCGCGCGACTCCACGCGCGACTTGGCCAGCTGCTTGCACTGTTCCAGATACCACTTGCCCAACTCAAGGTCATCGAGCTGCGGCATGGCCAGCGTTCCTGCAGGGGTGCTGCCCTGAAGCTTGTTTCTCAAAATATTGAACATGTCCGTCCCTTACTTCGACAGGGTTCGATTGATCGGCTGCCACGCGCCGGATGGCTGTGGCGCTTCGGGGGCGCTTGCGCAGGCGGCCAGGAACGCCGCCAGCGAAATGACGATGAGTGTTCTCATGGGGAAATCAGTCGAAAAATTTGGATGAGGCGCGGCACCGCTGTCGAGCGCGGCCGTACCGATCGGCCTGCTCATGCTCCCGGCGCCGGCCGGGCGCCAGATGTGCCTTCCATCGAGCCACCACTGCTGCCCTTGCCGCCACCGCCCTTCATGAGATCGCGCATGGCGTTCATCGCCCGCGCCGCTTGGCCGATCTTGCCGACCATGCTGGAGATGCCGACGCCGCCTGAGAGCTGCGAAGCAAGACCCGGCAGGTTGAGCGAGATGACAATGAAGGAAACGCCCATCAACACGAGCTTGATGAGCGACCCAAGCGTGGCGTTGTTCGGAGAGATCGATGTCGCAAACCGAATCTCAATCATGCCCGCGGCCGCCATCAGAGCAACGAGGAAGCCATAGCTCAGGCATTGCCCGATCCATGCCTCACAGAACCGGCGCGTCGCTGGGAACAGCGCCGCTGAGATAAACATCGGCCCGATGGCCAACAGCAGACCCAAAGCGAATCGCGACAAGATGATGTAGGCAGCGGCAATCGACATGAACGGCATGCCGAAGAGCAACGTGATCGCGATGTAGACGATCGCATTGAGCGACTCTTCGATGCCGTCCGCAGCCTTGAAGATTTGCCACATGACCTGCGCGTACTTCGTGGCCAGGGTGTCGAGCGCGGCGCCAGTCGAGGTGTTGCCGCACAGCGCGCGAGCGATGTCGTCACCCAAGCCGTTAAAGAACGGAACAACGTACTGGCTGTAGTAACCGATGTTCATTCCAAGTGTCAGCACCACAGCCCACCCCGCCATGCGCTGAATGAAGTCAGGCACTGGCTCGTGGCTATGCCCGCGCCAATAGGACACCATCACCAGCATCACGTAGAGCGAGAAGCCAACTGCCATGAGCGGCGTAATGAGCGCGATGATGTTGGCTGAACCGGAGTTGATGACGCCCAACAGGTTGTTGTCGAAGTCATTGAACATGTCGGTAAAGACCGTCACCTGCAGGTTTCCACTATCTGCCATGTGTCACTCCCTTTTGGTCTTACATCCGCTGCAGTTCGACTGGGCCAACCATCGTCATGGCGAAGTACCCGGTTTTCGTCACAAATGGCTTTTCCTTGCCTCCGTCAGACCACCCGGCAGGAACGCGAATCAAAGCCAGCGCCTTGGTCTGCAGTCCGATAGGCTCCACATCCACTGCATGGCGGGTCAGTCGTTCGAGATCGGCTCGCGTAAAGGGCCGCACTTCCTCCAAGGTGCGATCACCGCCCAGCAGCATCGATGTCCTGGGACGTCGCCAGTGATCGTGGCTGAACTCGAACAACTGGTATTCCTGGCCATCCTTGGTGACCTTGAGCAACGGAGTCACTTGACCAGTGTTCTTGGTGACGTATCCGTAGGTCCCGATCAAGTCATCCGGACTCGGCTGTTTGCTGGCCGTGGTGGAAGAGCGGTCGCACCCACTAAGGACGAAGAGGGTTGCCAGCAGCGCGAGTACTAGACGCCTCATTGCGTTTCCCCGAGAAACTTGCGTTTGAATTCGCTCTCATGCTTGCCGTCACCGTTCCCAGTTTTGCTGCAGCCGCCCAGCGCGGTGCACATCACCAGCAAAACAACCATTGCACGCCGCATCATTTGTCAGCCCCTAGGAAGTTGTTCTTAAAGTCACGGTGACGTTGCTCCTGTGCCAAGCGCAGTTCTGTCTCCTGCAATTGCGACATCAGGTTCAAGCGGGTCTGCTCGTTCTGCACCATGGTGTATTCGGCGGCCCAGCGGTTCTGCAGGTCTGCCTTGGCGGCCGGGTCCTGGGTCAGGTTGGACTGCTGCATGAGCGACTGGATGTTGTTCAGCCGCGAGAGCGTTGCGCTGTAGGCCTGCATGGTTATGGCTTTGTTGGCTGCGAGCGTGTCGTAGTAGCGTTGCTGGCCGGCCGTCGACGCATCCGTCAGTCCTTCCGACTTCGCGATCTGCTGGGCCGCGTTGGAGATGCCGTTCAACCGACCGCTCTTAACCTGGTCGTACACGGCCTGCCATTGATCGGGCAGATAGCTGCGCAGCTTGGGGTCGTTCAAGATGTTCCCGTAGCCCCGGTTGCCAGTCACCGCGTCGTACTGGCTCTTCATCTGTTTGAGCTGCTCCATCAGGTTCTGCACCATCAGCATGGCCTGCGCCAGGTTCGACACATCGAGCACCGGAATGCCCGTTGCGTTCGCCGTGGACAGGCAGAGGGCGCTCGCGAGCGCCACCACGGTTCGCCGTGCTGCTAGAGAGAGCGGCCGCTTCTGTTTGAGCATCCGTGTCAGCGACACGCCGCAGGACATGCCCCGCCGCGCGGGCGCGCAATAAAGCTGTTGTCGTTCCATTGTTCTGTTTTCCTGTTGTTGAGAGGACTCGGTGTCACTCCCCCCTGCTTTCTTTTTATGAACGCTGGGCCGTTACGCTGCCCGCCGATGTTCGCTGTCGTTTGCGCTTTGGCGCTGCTCGCGGCGTGCTTGCATCGCAGCCTCAAGCAACGGTTTCCATATCGACGGGTCGTTGCCGTACTCCGCTATCAGCTTCTTGCGAGTTTTCTCCTCGAATACGCGGTCCTGCAGGATGGGAAGCCACACATCGGGGTTCTCGCCAACCTCGGCCATCACCTCGTCGAGCAGCTTGTTGTTCTCCTTGTTGCCAGAGAGCACCACCATCTCGTCCTCGAAGCCGTACAAGTCCAGCGTCGCAAACGCAGACTGGTTGCTCTGCTTGATGAGGCACGTGCGCGATGACTTGGAGAGCCGCTTGAACTCCGTGAACTCCTTGGGCGTCATGTTGGTGCGCTGGTAGCTGCTGTATTCCGCTTCGGGATCGGGCAAGAAGATCTTGGTGGCCGTCTGGCTACGGATCTGCGGCCAGATCTCGCTGGCCATTCCCTGCTCCGGCTGCTGCGACACCAGCACCAGGAACTCACCCTCCTTGCGGCCTGCGCTCAAGACCTTGGCCATCTCATCGCGCGTGCGCTTGAACTTGATCGGCGCCCAGTACTCCTCGATGATCGACATCATCAAGCCGCCGTCCTTCTGCATCAGGGCCTTGAGGTGGAACAGATATGCAAACAGCGGCTCCGACGGCGCGTAGTTGTCGACAAGGAATTCCGTCACGTCGAAGCACACGTGGCGCTGCTGCGTGACATCGACCAGCGACCTGGGTCGGTTGTCGAACATCCAGGCCAACGGTCCGTCTTCGGCGTGACACCATTGGCCCAGACGCACGTACAGGCTGTCACCGCCCATGTTCGGAATGGATTCGAGCAATCGGCTGAAGGTGCGCTGCGACAGATCCTCCAGGGCCATCACGGTGTCGACGGCATCCTTGACCTGCTTCTTCTCTTCGGCGGTCAGCTTGCCGTCGGCGTCGCGCCCGCAGATGTTGACCATGTCGTACAGGAATTGGCGGTTGTATCCCGTGTCCGGCAGCTCGAAAGGCGCCAGCCCGGTCGCCACACCGCGCTGCAGCGAGATATACGTGCCGCGCAGCATCTTGAAGAAGATCTTCATGCCGCCGCCGTAGTCCAGGCCGAACAGCATCGGATCGAAGCGCATGAAGAACGACGCGATGGCCAGCTGCAGGGCGGTCTTGCCCACACCGGTGGCGCCGTGAATTACCGTGTGTCCGGCGATCTTCTCGCCGACGTTGAACTCGTCGTCGCGCGTTGCGTGGTAGTTGAAGCTGTAGAGCTTCTTGGAGACCGTCTGCAGCGGCATGACGGCGGTGCCATCGCCGATCGGATTGCCCTTGGATTTGCCAGCCGAGTAGTCGTGGAGCGAAAACGTCGATGCGAGGTTGCGCGAGCTTTTGAGCATCGGCCGCGGCAGGATCTTTGCGCCCGGCACCTGGCTGAAATACGTGTACGGCGCGGACGCAGTGGCCCGCACCCAGCCGACACCACACTCGCCCTTGGAGCGCACCTTCACCAGTTCGCCGCGGTCGATGGCTTCCTTGGCTGTGTCGCCGTAGACCACCAGCGCGCCGTGATATTGGCCGAATGCCAGCTCGTTGGCGCTGACCAGCCCTTGGGCTTTCTTGAGTTCCGCGATCTGTTCGGCTGCCTTATCTCCCACCGATTCCAGCTTGTTGATCTGGCCCTCAATGGCCTTGTCGGCACCGGCAGCCGTCAGACACCCAAACGATTGGGTGATAGTGAATTCCGCGTCCAAAGTGAGCAAAGGATTCAACTGACCCCATCCGCTCCTAGGGAAATCCTTCAGGTCGTAACACGTGGCGAACTTCTCGGCGGTGTCGGTGCGGATGACGAGCAGGTCATAGCCGAAATGCAGCCAAGAATCAGGAATCTGTTCGTAGCCCGGGGCCGCCGTGACCGGCACGGCAAGGTCCGTCCCGTTGACGAGTTCGCCAATGAAGCGGTACGGCTCGGAGAACGGCAGGCCATTGCGCTGATAGGTCTCCAGATACTCGGGATCGTAGTCACGCAGCGACTTGACGGCTTCGTCGCCCAACTGCTCGATCGCTTTGAGGCCATCGTCGAAGTCGTCGTACTTCAGGAGCAGCGACAGGTAGAACGAATTCTCAAAGTAGTTGCCGTTGTGGAAGCGCTTCAGGTACTTCGCCGTGAAGTCCTGCAGGAACTGCGATTGAAATTGATAGGTTTGGCGGAACGACACCTTACGGCGCTTGAACGTAGCCCACATCGACAGGCGGTTACCGTGGTCGCGGCCGATCCCCGCGTAGAAGCCGCTCAGGTTGTCGAACAGATTAGTCAGCAGTGCGTCGCTGGCCGACTCGAACGGAATGCCAGTCAAACGCATGCACAGCATCACCCGGCCGTCTTCGTAGTGGGTGACGCGGGGTGTGATTGGCATTTCGATGCGCGGCAGCCACGCTTCGATCGGCGGCACCTTGCCAAAGTCGCTGGTCAATTGTGCTTGCATGGTCAAATCCTTATTGCGCGCGCTCGGACGGCGCCTTGCGGAACGGCCGGCGATAGACGCTGAGGTGTTGGCCGTAGCGAATGGGGGCCAGGGTCAGGGTGTGGCCGAACATGCGCCAGGAGCGCCGGCGCAGCACGCACAGCACTTCGAGCCACAAGATGCGCAGCGCCTGGTCGTCGGTCTCGCATGTCTTTCGGAGGAACAGGAGAATTGGGACTGATAGGCCGCCAAAGAGCAGCCCGCCCGGGCCCATGAAGACACCGGCGATCAGCGCAACGAAGACGAAGAACCCAACTACTATCAGCAGTGGGATCAGCGGGACGCCCCATAACATCGCGACCCTGCCAAGGCCCGCGAATGCAGAGTACTTTGGCTTCTCCGTCATGGCTTAGCTAACGAAGAGGTTCCAGGCCCACGGCACGATCACGACGGTCGCGCCTACCGCCGCCACCTTGGCGATGGCCATGCCGAAGTCGGCCCACCGCGCTTTGTCGCTCCAAACTTCCAGGCCGACCCACAAGAGATAGACGGATGCGCACGCGCCTACAAAGCCGTACAACCAAAGCTTGAAAGTGTTGGCGGCCTGCGTGCCGGAATCCAGGCCGCCGGCGAATGCCGGGGCACAGCACAGCAAACCTGCAAACAGGGCTGCCAGGATCAGGGGATTTTTCTGGGGGGTTTTCAACTGCGTTCTCCTACGGGGATGCCGGCGATGCGGCTGGTTTGAATCGGGGGAAATTCACTGCGAACGGAAGTCGCCAAAGGCGTCCCACTTCGCGCGCGCGCTGGCGCGCTCGTCTTGCGCTGCTTCGGGGGATGTTTGGGGTGCGGCGACAGATGTTTGTCGAGCAGACCGTGCCGGCGTGGGGTTGCTAGATGCGCGCGTGGCTGGCCGATCCAGCACAACGGGGATGGCTGGTACTGCATCGACAGCCGGATTAGCCGCGGTCGGATTCGCCGCGGTCGCATTGGCAGCAACGCGTTGCACGTAGCTCGTGCCGCCTCGTTCAACCTGGAACCCGCGAGTGAAATTGCCGCTGTAGTAGCAGCTGATGGCGGCGTTCAACGCCTTATCAGGACCGACACGTGCGCGTGCGCGGTCGTAGCACTCTTGGAGGATGCGAGCGCCAGCCTGCAAGTTGGCGCAAGCGTCAAAGACGGTGTCGTAGCTCAGACCAAAGCGCGGCAGATGGGCCTTGTTGACCTGGCCCAAGCCCATGCTGAAGTTCAGACCCTGGGCGGCCAGTGCCTTCGCTGTCGCAACCGCCTCCGCGCGTGTCTTCGGCTGGCGGACCAGACGGCCGCCAACGACACCAATTGCATAGGGGTTGAAGCCGGATTCCGCGCGAACGACGGCCTGTAGCGTCGTCGGATGGACACCGGGAGCGCACTGTTGCGCAAGCGTATTGAAGTCAACCATGTGACCTCACTTACGCGCGCGCGTTTTCACAAGGCGAGCAAACGCTATAATGGGCGCAGCCATTTGAGCCTCTCACGGGTTTTACGATGGTCAGGCTGGCATTGGTGCTCGTAACACCGATGCCGGCCGCTTTTACGATTGGACCGCTCGATCCTATCCTTCCGCTCTTAGTTGCCAGACCTTGCCTTCAACCGCGATCGACAAGTTCTGACAGTTCTCGCAGTACTCATTCACGAACAACAGCGCATCCTCCAGATACCGCCAAGTTTTGGTTTTGCCTCGGTTTGTCTGGACCTGATACTGCTTTGTGGTTCTCTTGTCGGCATCGAGCACGCTGACGGCGATAACCCACTTCCCCTCTTCTTTCTGAAGGTCCAGGAAGTAGTTGTTTGAGCCGGTAAGCGCCACTGCCGCCAGTTCCCTAAATGTGAAGTACATATCCCCTCTGCCAGTTGCACAGGCGTATTTTCCATGGCCTGAACCGCAGAACGGGACTTTCGCCGCTGCATTGAGCAAATCATACACCGTTTTCGCTTCACTGAAATCAAAATGATCATTTTGATTTCAAATTGAGCGCGCTGTTGCCAGGGAGTTCGATGATCTCGCGATCGCAGCAACCCGGCCCGCGGCTGAGTCCCATGTGAGAAAACAGACCGGCGCTCGATCCAATGAGCTGCTACTTCAAATCACTAAGGGTCGTCGCAGCGGATCTTGCGATCCGCTGACAAAGAGCGTCGAGCATATCGGCCGCCCCTGACGTCCGCTATAGCACTTTCGTCCCAAGACTCAACGGCGAGGCGAACCACTTGGATGCAAACACTGCTACCCCTGCCCGATTAGAACAACCCATCTTGTCCATGATCCGGCTCAGATGATGTTTCACCGTGCTTTCAGACGCGCCAACCAGTGCAGAGATCTCCGCGTTGCTCTTGCCCTTCCCGATCCATTCCGCAATTTCGCGCTCTTTCTCCGTCAGGCTTGCAAGACCTTGCGAGGCAACAAGCCACTGCTTATCTGAATTCGCAATGGCGCGCACAAGCGCGGCGTGAAGGACCGGGGTGAGGAAGCGCAGGGTGGCGTCGAGCCCTTGTGGGTCGATATCGGGTAGTCGGTGAAAGCTGAAATAGGTGCCGACGAAGTTCTTCTCGTCGAACATTGCATCGGCCACGGCGTTGCGCAGCTCATGCTTGGCGAATTTGGCGAGCCAACTGGCGTCGATATCAGGCCATGGCGCACGAGTCTCGAAGTAGACCGGGCGATGCGTGGCCAGCCACCGCCGCATCAGCGGTGTGTCGATTCCGCCGGCGGAGTTCTCGATGGCTCTGAGATGCTCGATTGGGTAGTCGACTAAGACCACGTGATCCATGGAAACGCCGGCAGAAGTGATCCGCCCGTGTCCACATGCCAAACACTGGTGCCTTAAGACGAGACCGACATCATTGCGCGTCCATGCTTTGAAGTCGGCAATCGAATGAACATCCTCCGCCGCGATAATGCAGCGTTCAATGGCGTTGGTTATCATGACTTTCACACTGGTGGTACACACAGAGCTGCCTGTCCGCGCCAACTATTGCGGAGTCGCCACACGGCGACTCGCCCTCGCTTGGCGCGGATAGGCGCGTATTTCCCCCAGTTCGGGCTATTCTGAAATCACGGCGGGTACTTGATGGCCGTGACTGTGCTGCCCGTTTCGCGCTTCATGAGCGCCAGACGCTTGCGGAAGATTCCGCCTTCCCCGTATCTATTCGTTGCGAGCTGCGCCGCTTTCCCGCGCCTGGTTGATCGCGGTTGCGAACGTTCTACTTCGCGTCAATCCGTGCTGCCGGTCGCACTCGCATACCCGGCGCCAGCCTTGTCCATGGAAGCTCACCGGGATCGGCCAGCGCCACACCGGGCGCTTTTGCCACCAGCACCGCTTGGGCGATCGGTTCAAAATCTGCCCGGAAGTGCACCGAAGACTTATTCACCAGGATCTTCATCAGCTCGGGCTGAATGCCCACCATGCGGTACTGATTGCGGTCCATCATCTGTGCACGTGCCGATGCCACCGCAACATAGACGTCACCAATGCGTAGGCAGGCCGACATGCCCAACTGAAGCTTCAATCCGCTCATCATCGGGCCATCAAGAACACATTCGCCGTCGGACAAACTTACAATCGTGAACGTCCCTTCAAATGGTGCTCCAGAGCGGGAGCCAATTGCGAGCCGGATCTCGGCCCCGAGCCCTGCGGCGTGGGCTGCCTGCGCAGCATCAGGATCATAGAGAAGCCCAATTGCAGCGCGCTTGGCACCGTGCCTCACAAGTGCCGCCAGCATGCCCGTGGTGTTCGAGTCGCCTCCAGCGCCGGGGTTGTCCTGCGTATCGGCAATCACTACCGGCTTCTGCGCCGGCTCGGCAATCTTCATAGCGGCAAGCACGGCTTCGTCGGGCGACAGGAACGTTGTTCCCCACAAGGGCTCGTTGTCCAGTATGTCCCGGTATAGCGCGTCAACAGCGCGGTCTAGCTCTGCCATGTCCAAGCCGTAGCCAAAGATGGTGGGGCCACACTCGGGAAAGTCGGCAGCGGGAAAGCCCGGCGCAAACGAGAGTGACAGAACGCCACCTGTCTCCACTTGAGCCAAGCGCATGTACACACTGCGCGCAGGTTCTGCGCTCGTACACATACCGTTGATCGGAATGAGAAACGGCAAGCGTCGACACGCTTTGGCGACCGGCGACCTGGCTGTGGCAAGATCTTTGAGCAGCTGTGCGGCTCGCAAGCCCGTTGTGGCCATGTCCACGTGCGGATAGGTGCGATAGGCGACAAGCCCGTCCGCGCACGCTTGCATTTGCGCGGTCACGTTGGCATGTAGATCGAGCGACGCAACGATCAGCACCTCATCACCAGTCGCTGCTCGCAGCCTTGCGAGCAGTTCCCCTTCCCCGTCGTCACAGTGTTCGGTCACCATCGCGCCATGCAGATCGAGATAGATGGCATCGAAATCATGCTGCTGGGCAGCAGCGATGATCTCACCGGCAATCTTCTCGAATGCATCCTTTGTGACGGGCCCCGACGGATTCGCTGCTGCCCACAGCACCGGCACCAGCTCGTGCCCTGCGGCGTCCATGGCCGCCAAAAATCCGGCCACCGGCACGTTCGCATTGCGAAGAGATAGGACTTCCTCGCCCCGCTTCATCGCTGGCCACCCATCGCCGTTGACGAACAAGTCATAGGTCGCGCGGGAACGCGCGAAGGTATTGGTCTCGTGATGGAAACCGGCGATCAGGATCTTCATGGCATCACCGCTTGCGGGACTCCGGCCTCGCGGCGAAGCGCCAAAAGCACGGCCCCTATGACCAACAATGCGGCAATGACCAGAAGGCCGGCCTGCAGCGAACCAGTCACGCCCTTGGTCCAGCCGATGATGGTCGGGCTGAAAAAACCTCCAAACAGACCAATCGAGTTGATGAAGGCGATGCCGCCGGCCGCGGCAGTTCCTTTGAAATGCTCCTGGGGGATCGCCCAGAAAACGGTGTATGACGCAAAAATAGCCGCCGTCGCAAGCGTGATGCTGGCCAGCGCAGCAGGAAAGGATGTCGAGTAGGCAGCAACGGTCAGAAAACCCGCCCCGAGGATGGCGGGAGCCGCACTGTGCCACCTGCGTTCACCACCCCGATCAGAACTCCGGCTGAGGATGTACATGGCAACGATTGCTGCGAGATACGGCACGGCCGAGTACATACCGATTTTGAACAAGTCGGTGAGCCCTGCGGACTTCAGAATCGTTGGCAGCCAGAAGCTGACTGCATACAGGCCACAGATGAGGCAGAAGTACGCTGCCGCCAAGATATAGATTCGCGGGTCGGCGAGCGCTTTGGTTAGCGAGCTGGATCTGCCGGTGGCGGGTCGTTCCACCTGGCTGGCAATGATGGTCTTCTGCGCAGCGGTCAGCCAAGGTGCGTCTGTCGGCTTATCAACCAGAAACAAATACGCCACCCCCCCGAGCAACGCGGAGGGCACGCCTTCGATCAAGAACATCCATTGCCAGCCGGCCAATCCGCTAGCGCCAGCCAAATGCGTCATGATCCATGTCGACAACGGCCCACCAATCGCGCCGCCGACTGGTGCGGCGCCAAGCACGATGGCCATAGCCCGCGCCATTCTGGCCCGCGGATACCACAGGGACAGGTAATAGATCATGCCCGGCGCAAAGCCAGCCTCGAAGGCACCAAGCAGAAAGCGCAGCGTGTAGAACGCCGCCACGTTGGTGACAAACAGCATGGCCGCTGAGGTCATACCCCACAAGATCAGGATGCGGCTGAGGGTACGGCGGGCGCCAATCTTGGCGAGCAACAGATTGCTTGGCACTTCGAACAGCACATACCCCAAGAAGAAGATCCCCGCGCCCAACCCATATGCGGCATCGCTCAGCGCGAGGTCACTTTGCATCTGAAGCTTTGCGAAGCCGATATTGATGCGGTCCAGGTATGCGAACAGATAGCAAATCGCGAGAAACGGCAATACGCGCCAACTAACGAGGCGGTACACGGCAACCTCCGCCTCACGGATGCCCGACATATTGCTTGCTTCATTTGCTACCATCGACCGCTCTGCCATTATGCGAAACGTGGCAGGACTCTACACGAATCACATACTCTACGTGGCCGCGATTTTGTGGACGGGGTGGCCTCGAAATATGACCACCTTTGTTTCACTCCCTCGAGGGATGAAGCCACCCAAATGGTCGATTAACAATAGATAACAGTCGCTCATTACCCGAAGGCAATTGCATGTATGACATCACCCGCGCCAAGATGCGCGTCTTCCAGGCGTTACTCGAACACAAATCGGTCCGTAAAGCGGCGGAGCAGCTGGATATCAGCCGGACCGTCGTCAGTCGGTATTTGACTGAACTGGAAGAGATGATTGGGGAACGGCTCTTCGACAGAGCGGCGACTGGTCTCATGCCAACAGATGCCGTGCCCTACCTGCTTGAGTACGCTCGCAGTGTTGAGGCTTCGCACGAACGGCTGCTCGACGGAGTGAACCAACTGAAGTGTTTGCACACCGGCAACCTTCTCATCTCTTTGAGCGAAGGTCTGATCGATACGCTTATAGAGGACGTACTGGCAGGCTTTGCGGATAAATATCCAGGCGTAGAGATCGTACTGAATATGCGAGCGACCGCAGAGATAATCGACGACGTGCTGTCGAATGAGGCGCATATCGGGTTAGCCTATAACCCACCGTTGACCGAAGGTATCGAGTTCTGCGCGAGCGCGGTTCACAACATCGTGGCGGCCGTTAACCCCGATCACCCGCTAGCACAAAGCGAGGGACCGATCTCGCTCGCTGCAGCTCTTGCGTATCCCGTTGGAATCATGCCGCAGACATATGGCTTGGGCCTGTTGATTCGCACCATTGCCAAGGCGGAAAACCTCCGTCTAGCGCCAAGTTTCAACGCCAACACGCTGATGGCGCTACGCGCCTATGCGAGGCACGCAGGCGGCCTGGCATTCGTTACCGACTTTTCGATTCGAAAGGAAGTGGCAGCAGGCCAACTGGTCGGGATTCGGCTCGACCATCCGCTCACCGAAAATCAGTACGCCCGGGTACTGATCAAGGAGAAACGCCCACTGCCACGAGCGGCTCAAGAAGTCATCACCGCGATCAACCAGCATCTGGCAACACTCTCCACGCAACCTTAGCCTGCACACATCCAATGCAGAGAAGGATGGGGAGTTTCATTTCGACCACTACCCACACAATTGCGTCTCCTCCACGCCTGCGTCTTCCGACGTCCAGTTCGAAGGCAAAGGTGTCTGCGCTCGGTGTGCAGGACGCATTCTTTTGATTGAAATGCCACGTGACAAGGCAGGTTGCTAGCTCCAGAGTTTCCAGAATGGCTTACGCGGCGGCGGGGCAACGGTGGCTGCCTTCGGAAACTTGAAGCTCGCGCTGAATTTCCATGTTCCTTCGACTCGCCGAAAATCGATCTGTGATTCTAGCCAAGCCTCGCCGTTCTTCATGAAAGCTCCCCAGTATTCTTCACACAGCCGAGCAAGCTCGTCTGAAATGAACGCCTTGTCTTCCGCTTCCTCGTTTTTGAGCCTGTAGTCGATGCGGTGGCCATCACACTGAATTGTCAATCGACCGGCCTCCCACGATTCCGGCGAGCACCGAATGGCTTCGTTCACCAGCGCAGTCAGCGCTTCGTTATAGGCATCGAATTTGTCAGGCATTTTCAGGTGCGCATGCGTTCAGTTGTGTTGCGCCATTTTATTGGCGGAACGGCTGTTGTTGGCCGGGAGCGGACGCACGGTCAATTCGATATGTCTTCTCATATCGAATTGGAATTTTTGGGCTCCCAGTAGCCGCCGCTACCGTGATACGTTTCCGCGTGCAGCCAGAACTCTTCGCTGCAATGCAGGCAGCGAAAATGGTATTCAACGTAGTCATCCCACTTTTCTCCTCTCAGGAGTTCCTCGAAGGAGATGGAGGCGTTTCGGGGCTCAGAAATGGTTTCGACAAGCACCCCATCTGCGATGTTCTGTGCCGCAACTCTCACTGCTTTGTCCTGCTCGCGGGGATGTCGGATTGCGTAGCGAACACAAAGGTCTGCACATTTTTGACACGGCACGAGGGCCTCCGTCGAATCTCGCTTGGGCAGGAAGTCGTCCGATTTTCGATGATTGTGGCAATCATATCGAACGACAGAGGTTGGCTGATGGCAGACGGTGGCTATGGGTCGTCGCCTTTTCCTCTCAACGTGCCAGCACCTATCCAAGAGGCGACAACTACATTCACCGTTTCGACCACCGTATCCCAGTCGTTGGGGTCAAGTCCGTGTGATTCGATGCCATCGAGCGCGGCGATAGCTAGCCGCGTTGAGTGGTCACTTGCAACGTGGAAGCGGTCCTTAATCAACGCTGCCGCTCTTGCAATCATATCGCTGCTATAAAACACACTCATAGCTTGCTCGGTAGACTTGTTTGGACCCCGACTACCTCTTCAGCGCAAGTAGCGCATCATGCGCGTTCTCGACCACAAATTTTCGACCATCCTCGTCGGCCAATCGCACGTATTGCATAAGTTTGCTCGGGGCAACATCTTTGAGAACCCACAACGCAGCTATGCGTTGGTATTCGTGCCCCGTGCGCCACGCCCTCTCCGCAAGACGCTCGGCGTGCGGCGACTTCAATGCTCCAAGAGCGAGCAAGGCGCGTCTGCTGACGTATTCATCCTCGTCATCAACTAAGCGAAGGAGCTGTAATTCTCCTTCCTCTCTATTCGTGGATAGCGCCCCGAGCTGCACAGCCACTTGCCACTTTGCATCTGGCTCTGATGAGTCGATTGCTAGCCGCGCGAGTTCCAGAAGCGCGTCAGGCTTGCCAGCAAGTTGACGGGAAATCCATTCCATCTCATTGTCGCGGGCAATCGCATAGAGCAAGTTTGCACGGCAGCTTTCGCTCCACGCGTTCGGCGGAACGGATTCCAATACCGCAACTGCGGCATCCCATAGTGATTGCCAGTGGTCGTAGCTACACTCCCACTCGCCAGTTCGCTGGTGAGGCGGGAACAAGGCCGCCCACGCATTGAATTTCTCTACTTCTTCTTGCAATGCATCTGACGCGTTCATGGAGCCGCTTCTTCTATGGACTTCGGGATTGCTTGTCACTATGACACCTCGTACCGACGAATGCTCCTAGCTGAACAGTGACGTCAGCATTCTTCGACGAGCGGACCACCCGGTGAGCGCCATGCGATTCGTCGATACGTTCCTTGCAGCAAACCTTCATCGCGAAAGTGTTCGAAAATTTCTGCTGGGGACCACCCCGGACCTGCGGCGAAACAGAAGTCGTGTGCGCGCAGCTGATAGAACAGCGCGGCTTTCTCGCCATCGCCTCTGACGGTTATCGAGTATGTGCCGGACTCGTCGTTTCGATATTTGAAGCCCATAGCAACAAGCGCATCCTGAAGTCCAACATGGGGAGCTTTAACAACTACTTTCGAGGCGGACGCCTCGGCAACATAACCGGTATCGGACATACGATTTCTTCAGGTGGCCCAAACATCTTCGTTTCGGATTGACGTGGATGGCCGTCACGGCCTCCACACGCTGATGTCACCCTTTTCATCGACCGATTGCAACAGAAGTTGCGCGCGCCAGTCGACGAGCAACAGCCCGTACTTCTCGGACAAGGTCATGTAGGCCCGGGTCAACTGTGTATCGTCTCCCCCGCGAGCAACCGTGGCGCCCAGCGTGCTAATTCCCCCTGAGGACGTGAGTCCATAGAGCAGCACGGACCCAGGAAGCTCCAGAGTGAACCCATCCTTGACCTGCCCAAGAGGTCGAGAGCTAGTCGTCAGAATCGGTGACGGGCGAGTAACCGCGCCAACTGACGCCGCGACAGCGGACGGGGCATCGCTTCCTTGCACAACGCTCTCCCGAGGAATTCTGCGGGCGTAGATGTTGTTCCAACCGTGCTGAACCCCGTGCTTTTCTTCAAATGCCTTGTACTCGACCAAGTGGCCTTGGATTTCGGCGAGTCGACTACGCGGGAAGAACTCCAGTTGACACCACTCATCTTCGTGGAACTGTGGAGCGCCCTGGAACGATTCCTCGGTAGGCGTTGCGAACTCGATGTCGTCGGCAGCCACGGTCGGCATGGAAAACATGATGGTCTTGGCGTCCACCATCTGTATTGGGGGCTCAGCATGCGTCGCTGGTTGCATTCCGAGTGCCGTTAACACCGAGGAAAATAGCTTTTTCATAGTGGGCAGGAGCTAGAGTGGTGGCGCCGGCCGCCAGCGGACGTAGCCCGGAAATGGTCCGTTAGCCTGGAAGGCCAGAAAGATTTCGACAACCTGGGTAGCGATGAACCACTCGTCTGAGCGCATCGGGAGGTTTCCTGCTCCGAATACCAGCAATGTTCCATCGGGGCGTGCGGCGTTCGGCTTGTCGTGGAACGCCCTGGAGCGAACCTCTGCTGAGGCGTCGAATAGCTCGACCATGCAACTTACACCGCCCCCGGCGACCTGTACGTAGCTGCCTGACTCATTCGTCAACGAGGCGTAGGAAGCCCGCCCATAGCTTTTGAGCGACTGAATCGCTCTAGCAATCTGTGCTGGCGTCGCATTGCTGACACTGGCTTTACCTTCGACTTCGAACTTCATTGGCTGGCGCCTCAACGTCTGTTCTGGCTTCGGAAGCGGGAGCAATGATTTTCAGCCACGAAGTCCCGTTTGTCGAGCGACCGAAGCTGGCCGGGAGCGGCCTACAAGCGCGGCATCGGCCCCCGCCCTGTGTAGACGGGAAGTGTCACGGTCGCTGCCGGGACGAACTTGCAAACAATCGCGTTACAGCTCGACTGTTCTGCCACTCGAAATACATACCGCCAGCAAAGGAGGCAACTGCAAAAGCTCCGAACGCCAATGCACCGACCGGTATCCGTACCTCATTGCGTTCTACCAAGAGCAGCCATAGCAGTACGAGGGTAGCCAGACACAGCAAGCACAGGTAAACCAGACCGGCCAGCGGCGAGATTGACATCACGACCTTGTTGCGGTCATCGAATCGCCAGGCTTGCAACGTCTCCCAGTTTCCCGGCTCGCCCAGGACTACGGTAATCCGCATTCCCGGCAGTACTTCATGGAGCCCGGGAATCCTGACCCACCGCTGGCGAACATCTCCCGCAACAAAGTCGAACTCAGTGAACACGCCTTGGCGTGATGATTCACGGCGCAACGACGAAACCTCGTCGAGCGTCATTGAGATGGTCTGATACGTGTATCGCACAGTGCAAGGAAATAGTGACGGGCGCCGGCGTCAATGCGGCGTGTTATAGCGATGGAGAATCATCTCGAAAATCGCCCGTGCTCGCTCCTCCGCCATCCCGTTGTAGAAATCCTGCGAGAGCGGGTGGTCCGAGACTGCGAGCCTGACCAGCGGCCTGTCGTTTCCGGGTTGGAGAAAGGTCTGCGACTCCGGCTCAACAAGAGCAAACAAGAACCTAGCGCCTCAAATAATCAGTGAGCATTCGCTCAGCAAATGCCTCAGATTCTTCATCCGAGAACCACAATGCATGCCGCTGAAGCGCTGACAAGAACATCTCCTTGTTCAGGGGAACACCCCGCACATGCCACCAGTAGACCTTCCCAAGCACGGCGCTTCCGTCGTCTGGCGTGCCCAAACTGTCGAAGAAGGCCCGGCCGGCCTCGGACGAATTTCGATAGTAGGCGATGGAACGAATTAGGCCGTTCAGCCCAAAGTGCATTTGCCACAGGTCTGCTTCTGCTAGCTCTCGAATCTCACGCTTGGTAGCCTCATCTAGCGTGGCATCCAACGCCTGCAGCAGCTCCAAAATTCCCGCAATTCCCATCGAGTTCTCCCCGTCATTTCTTGTCCCGCTCGTACCGGTATCTAGAGCTCGTGAACCGACGTTCAGAGTTGTGGTTGGTGGTGCGTGAGTCACGGTTGGCGCGGTACATGCCGATAGAGGCCGCGCGCGTCCGACGGCAGGACCTTCGCGCGCATCGCCTCGCAGCACGCGCCTATGCGTACAAAATTGTCGCGCGCTTCCCGCAAGGTCAGCCCGTGGTTGGCACCCGACCGTAGGTCCAGCGACTCCAGCCCAAGGCCGTCGTCCTCCCAAAAGCACACGGGACAAATCTCCCAATCCCCTTTCGCGCCGAGGGTGAAGTGGTCGCAGCACTCGCATTGAGCATCGAAGTTCATTGTGGTGTTGTTATCCATTTTCGGCAGGCCGTCGAGTGGCCGCTTCTGGCCGAGAAGGGACATTTGCCTGCGGGGCAATCGCTCTCACTTTTCACGCTAGCCATTGGTCTGTGTCGCGATGCGCATCCAGACCCGCCGCCTCGAATTCATCGCGAAACTCACCTTTGGTCACACCGAGGTAGAGAAGCGCGCCGTTGATCGCACTACTTGACACCACAGGCGGACGAATCAGTTTGCCTTCAGAGATGAGTGCGTGAGCTTGGGTACCTTCACCGCCAAAGTACTCGGCCTCGACGTAGGCTAGCGGGGATTGAGCACCCAACGACTCGAACAGCGAGAGCAGTGTGACGGGCACTTCTGCGCCGTTCCCGTCGATAAGCGGAAAGAACGGTATTCGTTGCACGGCACGAAGCTCCGAGGCGAGAGGGAGCATCTCGAGGCCACAACGAAGGTGAACGATGCGAAACCCCTTGGGGAGTGTTTTCCCCGAGAAAGCTCCGTGGGCCGCGAGGATAGCTTGAAGTGTGTAAGCCATAGTTCTAGAAACGACCTTTTTATTCTTGGGCGAGGCAAACGACATCGGCAATGCGCGGTTGCGGATCAACTGGCTGCTCCTGGCCGCTAGCGGACGGCGGCTAGATTCTGTTCACGTGGGCAATCAAAACGTAGGAATGCAAAGCCGCATGAGGAATCCGATAGACCCCAGCCGTCTCCAAACACTTGCATGCCAAAGCTGCGATTTCCCACGCCATAGACTCGTCGCACTCGACGGTTTCCTGTGCAAACAACGCAAAGCCCGTTACAGCTTGAAGTTCCATAACGGCCCGAGACATCTGTTGTACTGGTTCCGGAAACACGTCATTGGCCCATGCCCAGCGGAGGATGCCCTTCTCGGGGATGTGTGTAGCAACGGGAAGTATTCCCGCGATTGCGCAGGGCCGCTCGCCATCAAAGAACGAAAGGGTCAGGCGCTCGTAGTCCACGACGAATCGCTCGTGGTGACCAATCCCATAAGCGTCAGCAAGAACTCTCTGCTTCGCGTCCAGTTCGTCCTGAGCGATTTCCAAATATGCGTCAAAGTCTTCGTCTGTCATCCAGGCCTCCGCAACGGAATGCGTGGCAATGACTCCCTCTGGGGAGCCTGAGTCGTCGTTCGCTCGACCGGTGAGCTAGATGTCGACCGCCTCGAGGACCCCATAAATCCTGTCGCGGATATGCTCACTTTCTGAGGCAACCGAGCACGTCCAGTTGTCTTGCATAACGGTGATGCGTTTCCCTTCAAACGCCAAATCGCATGCATAGCCGTCAAGGATGTCAACAACGCTAGGCATTGCCATGTTCAGATGCGCGCAAATGGCTGACACGATGAAGAGGAAGTAACGGTCCTCATAGGGGTGGATGTCGATGGAGGGCCATCTGTTGCCGTCCCAAGTGGATTTGCATAGCGTGAGCTTGGTCAACGTGACACCTAGCGTTGGTAGTGGGTGGTCGGCGGAAGCTGGCATTTCAACAACTCACTCGCTGAAGGTGGCAAGCGGCGCGTGCCCCCCAGTGAGCTGGCCACTCCTAGTCCATAAACTTGAACACGAATGACCCCTGCTGGCCGAAAGCGCTCAGCGAGCCGATGGCTGCTATTAGTCCGTAAGTCTGAACACAAATGACTTCAGGAAGTGGACCGACGTTACGGTGCCCGATTCAGGGTCTCGGAACGGAGCACATTTGATAGTCCGGGCGGCCCGGACGGCCGCGAAGTCCAGGGCGGCGCTACCGGAGGACTTGGTAATTTTTGTCTCGCTGACGTTTCCGCCGATATCGACTACTGTGTCAACAACGACACGACCTTCCGTGTGCGACCTTTGCTCCTCCACCGGAAAGAAGACCGTTGGGTCTTGGCACAATGCCCTGGTCTCACGAACATCCACCTCGCGCGGCGCCCCGTGCGCGCTAAGCATGACTGCAACGCCCAGCCACGCTAGGAACACTTGTTGATATACCGTGGACCGTTCTGGGAGAAGATATTTCATCTGGTGCTACTCGCAGGTTCGAGGAAGTGTCATGGCGCGATTGCCTATTGAGAATAACAACGGAAATCCACCTGCCGAACTCATCCTTCGGGATTTCGTCGTACACGCTGCCCATGCTCACCGAGAAGGTAGTTCCTTTCATCTAAAGGGCTAGCATCCTTGTCATTCGCACTTTGATAGCCCCTAGGAACATGGAATCCTAAACGGCCGAGCGCCTCATGGGTCATGAACCCAGCGCCCTTCAGGCATCGGAGACGGCACACTTGTCGGGAACAAAAATTCTTCACGGCGAGGGGATCGTTTCAAGCACTCGGTCCGCAAACGAGTGTGCATCCATAGACCTGGACAACCGCCAACCTGCGACACGGAGCTCAGCAGTCTGCTCTTCCAACAATCGTTCCGATTTTCGAACGTCGATGCGCGACTGTTCGACGCTATCGATAGCGGCTCGCCCAGCCTTGTAGAGTGATTCAGTAAGAGCCAGAAGCTTGCGCGACTCCTCGACGCTGTCTTTGGCCGCTCGAACAGCATCCTTCGCCTCAAGCAAGGCATTGAAAGCCGCATGCAGCCGATTTCTCGTATCGACAATGACTTGCTGTAACGCGGCCTCCTGCCGGAGTGCATCGGCCTTCGCGGTCTCCAATTCTGCATACTCGGTGGTGAATGGACCCAGCGGCTGCTGAACCGATACGCCCACGCGATAGCTTTGGTATCCCAATGCGCCGTTGGCTGAGCCGAAGCCGGAAAGGCTCTGGCCCAAGAAATCCTTCTTGGCAAACGCACTGACAACTGGCAGAAAAGCACCACGAGCCTGATCGACCTTTGCGTATGCTGCGTCGACCTGCTGGCGTGCTGCAATCACGGCCGGATCAGCCATGACCACGGCATCCATGGTGGCTGCATCCGCGAGCTCCGTATCTGCGGAGGGCACATTGCTGCTCGCTACCAGGACTTTGCCCGGCGACACATCCGCGCCCATGGCCTTGACCAACGCATCTGACCTATCGCGCAGTGTGTGGCAAGCCTGGTAGAGCTGGCGCTCTGCATCCAGCACGTCATTGCGTGCCTTCCCGATGGCGATGGTGGTCCCATGGCCATCACGATAGCGTTCCGTCGCTGTGCCCTGAATGATCTTCAGGCTCTTCAGTACCCGCCCACTTTCATCCACGACGAGTTGTGCCTTATACAAGTCGCCATAGGCAACGATGACAGCCTGTAGGGTGTCAGCGAACGTGGCATCGAGTGTCGCTTCGCTGGCGCGCTCCAGCGCTTTGCTGCCACGATAGCCGGCAACGTCCCGGCCGCCGTTGTATAGGTTCAGATTAACGCTGACCGCGCCGTAACTGGTATACCCCTGGCCGTTACCACCTACGATGGAGTTACCGACGACAATTGCGGGAGTGCCTCCATTGGCTGGCTTGTACCGGTCGTTCTCAACCGTTGCTGCAGCGGAAGGCAAAAAGGCTGACCACGCCTTCAGAACGCCTGCCTTGGCCTTTTCCTGATCCTGGATTGCCATCAGGTACTGCGGTTGCCCCTGTGATGCAATCTGCAGCGACTTGCTCAGGGCGATCGGCTCTGCACTCAAGCCCTGACACCGCACGGCACCATCGGATTCGGCTTCACCGGTAACTCCCCCGGCATGACATGCGCCGCACCAAAGCGCTGTTAGGAGAACGGGTGCGAGACGATCGAACATGAAAGACAACTTTGCTGCCACTACGGAAAGCGTATCTATCAAAAAAAAGACGAGCCGCACTCACGCACGGCTCGCCTCCGTTACGTACTACGCTGCTGCCTGCTGATCGGTCGTTCCGGCGGGCATATCGGGAGTGCTTGAGCTCCCATCGCCTGCACCGGGATCACCGGTGCCCGGGTCGCCTGCGCCAGGATCGTTGCTGGCACCGTCCCCCGCAAAATAGTCCTGCCAGTACTGATCGTACTGATCCACCGTGATGTTGGCGCTGCCGATCTTATATTCCTCGGTTCCATCGCTGTCGGTGACGTGTGTCAGCGAGATGCCGTTGATCGTATCGGTTTCAGTTGTCTGGGTGCTGCCATCAGCGTGGGTATCGGTTTCGATGTCCCGGGAAGCGCCGTTGGCATCGCGCGACTCTTCCAGGGTGGAATATGTACCAGTCGAGGCGTCGTAGCCGTTCGTTGTGGTGCTACCGGTGGCAGGGTCGTAGGTCACATCCGAGTAGGAGCCGTCGGCACTGCGCGTCACGTCTTGGAGGATGTGGCCCTCTGGATCGTAATCCGTGGAATGGTAGTTTCCGTTGTCGTCCCAGTGTGCCGTTGAGCTGGATCCATCTGCGTTTTTCGTCGTTTGATCCGAGATGCCGTTCACCTCGATCGTCGTCGTGGTACTGGCAGTCTGGCCAGACGAGTCCGTCTCAGTGTCGTGCGTAATCTGCCCATTCCCGGCCATCTCTACTTCATGGGTTGAGCTTGAGCCGTCGCTGTTGTACGTGGTTTCCCAACTGCTGCTAATGGTTCCACTCGATGTGTTGTCGCTCGGTATCGAAGCGTTGTAACCATCCTCGCTCGTCAAGCGACCGCTCGCATCGTAGTTGTCGGTGATGCGCTCATTCCCGTCGTTGGTGACGCGCGTTTCTGAATGGGAGCCGTCGGGGTTGGTGGTTTCGATCACATGGTCTTCGCCAGTTCGCGTGTCAACGCTGACGGCACCGTTATCTTGGTAGATCGTCGTGACATCCGAGTCACCGTTGCTCACTTCGACGCGCGTCACGTTCCCGTTTGCGTCGCGGTCGGTAGTCGTGTTGGTCCCGTCCGCCTGTTGTTGCGTGTCGGTACGCGAACCGTCGTTATAGATGGTGGAATGGTCGTACTCACCCGTGGTGGCGTTGTATGACGTTTCCCAAGTAATACCCATCGCCGTCGTCTCGGTCGTGTTGTACGAGCCGTCTGCCGACGTGACTGTCGTGGTGGTATCTCCGTAGCCGTATTGATTGGTGCTGACGACTTCTACCGACGACCCGTCCGGGTTGGTGGTGATGGTCGTGTCGTTGTAGATGTCACCGTAGCCACCGCCGTAACCACCACCATAGTCGCCACCGTAGCCGCCCCCATAGCCACCGCCGTAACCGTCACCGCCGCCGGTCGAGTAGTTGTCCTCTCTTGTCGAGGTGGTGACAGAGCCGTCAGCGTTGGTGGTAACGGTGGTCACGCTCGAGCTCGCGACTGACCCGTCTTGGTTGTAGGTATCCGATCCGGAGCTGCCACCCGTCGATTGCCAAGTGTCAGAAGCGCGAGAACCATCCGAGTTATACGTGTCGGTACCGGTTGTGCCATCAGGGGATTGCCACGAGTCGGAAACCAAATTTCCGTTCTGGTCGTAATTGTTGGTGCCGGAGTGGCCGTCATTGGTTTGCCACGAGGAGGATTCCAGCGTGCCGTTCGAGTCGTAGGTGTTGCTGCCCGAGTCACCGTGGCCATCATTCCAGGTTTCGTTGGTGATCTGGCCGTTCGAGCCGTAGGTGTTGGAGCCGGAGGCTCCGCCTTCGGTTTGCCAGCTGTAGGAGGTCAGGTTGCCATTGGCGTCGTAGTCGCTGGTCGTGGTGTTGCCATGCCCATCATTCGATTGAACGCTATGGCCCGTTTCCGCACCGGTGGTGGTGTCGTAGTTCGTTGTGCTGGTGGTCGTTGTGACGCCACCCTGATCATCGATCTGAGTTGCGACGGTCTTCACCGACGTGACGTCACCGTGGGCGTCATAGTTGGTGGTCGTACGATCACCGTGCCCGTCATCTTGGTATGTGCTGGAAGACCCGTCAGCGTTTAACTGACTACCGCTGCTTGTCCCGTCTGAGTTGTAAACGTCGGCACCGCTCGCCCCATTGTCGTCTTTCCAGCTATCACTGGTTAGCGCTCCGTTTGCATCATAGTTTGATGTTTTTGAATTGCCATCCTTATCCGTTCTCGTGACACTTGACCCCGAAATGCCTCCGTTGTTGTCATAGTTCGTCGTTTTGGAAACATGATCGCCGCCGTCTTGGTAGTCAATTGTAGTTTGTAGAAGAACCCCATTTGGATCATAAATTGATACAGTGGTCCGATCCCCGTCCGTAACAGTGCTAACCGTATTGCCATTTTGATCGATCGAATCACTTACGCTTTGACCGTCTCCACCACTGTCGCTATTTGCTGCGGAGTGTATTTCCTTGAGAGCCTTATCGAGATCCGAAGAGCGACGCTGAATGTCATTTGGGTTTTGAATAGCCTGCGTTGTATTGCCAATATAGTTTTTAATGTCATTGACAGAAAGCCCGGCACCCGCAGGCAATTGCAGCACCGCCCCGCTCCCAAGCGTCACAGGGTAGCCCTCCAAATATCGAAGCATACCATTCTGAGATGCGGCAGATCCACCAAGCCCGGAAATATTGAACTGATTATCGAAGTCCAGAAGCCTGAGTTGCAAGTCCTTATCATTGAGAATCGACTGCGCTGCGCTCGGGTTAGCGTCTTTTAGGATATTAATTAATTGATCCAATCTGTTTATCTTCTGATCCATTTGGGCCGCCATAAACTGGTCGACGGCTCCCTCATGGGAGGCAAGTATCTGATTTAGATTCGCCAACTCGCTGGCAGATATTTGCCCCTGCTGGCTCAGCTCGGCAATCTGCGACTGATTGAATCCAATTGTTTGCAAAAAAGACTGTGCTTGCCCATTGTGGCCAACATCCGCTTGGATTACCCCAAAAGACCATGTACTCTGCCCCCCAGCATAGCTAAAGCTATACAGCGTTGAGGTATTACCAGAGTTTTCGGTGTAGAGAAACATGGTTCCCATGTTCGCCACCAGAATGCTGCGATCATAACCATCGAAATTAGATGCCATGCCAACCCCCTCTCATTTGAAATGCTACTTTGTAACCTCAACGAAATCTCGAACCCCAAAAACGGCCGGAGCAGCGCAATATTGCGGCGCACATGAATCATTAACATCGGAGAGCACAAGCGTATGCCCCTTAAACCTTATGTCGAGCAAGCAAGCTCCGCCCCGATAAACATAATGGCGCACGCCTTTCCGCTTGGCAGTTCCTGAGATCGAGCAGAGATGAAGGTTTTCGCCGCTGAGATGCACCCAAAATGGAAGCGAATTTCCCCCTCCATTCCCTACGAGAACTTGATTTTTTACCGACCTAACTTCCAGCCCGTGCTCTCGAATCATTGTTACATCTTGCCTCTGTTCAAAGCGCCTGGGAGCCCCATTAAAGTCAGGCTTGTCCGCCTCTTCGGCGGACGAGAGCAAAGGTACGAGGGCAATAACAAGGAAAACAGTGCAAAATTTCAATCCCATTGCTACCTCCAAAAAAATTAGATGTGTCGTCCCACCGGAAGGAAAGAGGGCTGGTTTTCTCTATCTAACGCTAGCGGCCTCATCCAAGTACTTCACTACAGGGGAAAGTAAGAACTGAATTATTCTCCGTCGATCCGTAGCGATATCGGCCTGCACCGTCATTCCTGCTTGCAATGGCGCAGGGCGCCCATCCACAACAAAGCCACTTCGTTCCGCCCGGATACGCACCTTGTAGACATAGCCGTCCTTGACCGACTTCACGTTCTGGATCGCTTTCTCCGGCTGACTTCCCCCGGCGCCGTTCTCGTCGCTGATGGAGGCACTGCTCTTCTCCTCCGCGTCGGGGCTTACCCACACTAGCGTTCCTTTCAGCGTCCCGTACTTCTGGAACGGGAAGGTGTCGACCTTAAGCTCTACCGGCTGCCCCACTTTGACGTAACCGATGTCGTCGTTAGAAAGCGTGGCTTCGACCACCAGCGGCATGCCATCCGGCACGATGGTCATCAGCGTCTGGGCTGGATTGACGACACCACCCACCGTGGTCACATTGATCTTCTGCACCCAACCGTCCACCGGCGCCTTGAGCCATTTCAAGTCATGCAGTTGGCGGCTTTTCTCCATATCGCCGCGCAGCCCCGGCTCGTTGGCCACCTTGTCGCTCAACTGCCCGTAGACCTCGGCCTGGTGCTCGTGCTCGACTTCGGCCAGACGCTTTTGGGCTTCTTGCAGCGCAGCGCGCTGCTCGTCCACCGTTTTAGATTGCGCAGCAAGATCGTTGCGATTGCTGGTCAGTTCTTGCTTGAGTTGGAGGTAGTCGACGCGCGAGATGGCACCGGTCTCCACCAGTGGTCGCGCGCTGGATTCGCGCTCTTCGCTGATGGCGGTGTTCTCTCGGTATTTCGTCAGCGTGGCCTGGGCTGCAGCCAAACTGTGGGTTTTCTCTTCGACTTGCGAGCGCGCTTGCTCCCGCTTGGCGGTATACGCTGCTTCCCTCGCGGCGCGCGTACTTTCCTGCAGCGCAACCCATGCAGGGTCAGCGTTGCGGTAGTCAGGCGCGGCGTGCGTCAGTTCGGCGGCGAGCCGCGCTTGCTCCAGGCGGTTGTAGGCGTACTTGTCTGAGCTTGCCTGTAACGCAGCACCACTAATTGCCGGATCGAGTTCGAGTAACAGGTCACCCGCCCGCACGTGCTGGCCCTCCTGCACATGGATCGCCTTGATGGTCGACGCTTCCAGGGGTTGGATCTGCTTGATCCGCCCGTCGGGGATGAACTTACCCGGGGCCGTCGCTACGACTGCGATTTGGCCAATGCACGACCACACAATCGAAATCACCACGAGCCCGACAATGCTCCACATCACCTTGCGATGCGCCGGAGAGGGTGGTGTCTCCTGGATTTCCAACAGATGCGGGAGAAACTCCTGCTCCAACGGAGTCAGCGGGGCATTGCGACGGGCACGCCGACGTTCGGCCTTTGTCTGGCCATTTGCATCTGCCCGGTCAAACTTCATCAACTTAAGCAGCGGCATATTCGGGCCCCGCTTGTTGAGCGAACAAATGCGCGTAGATGCCACCGCGCGCGAGCAACTCCGCATGTGAGCCGCGCTCAGCCAGCTCGCCCTTGTCCATCACCAGAATGGTGTCGGCATGGCGAATGGTGGACAGCCGGTGTGCAATGATGAAGACACTGCGCCCCTCACAGATCTTGCTCAGGTTGTCCTGAATGATCCGCTCCGACTCGTAGTCCAGCGCGCTGGTCGCTTCGTCAAAAATCAGGATGCGTGGGTTGGCGAGCAAGGCACGAGCGATGGCAATGCGCTGACGCTGCCCGCCGGAAAGCGCAGTGCCGCGTTCGCCAACCGGGGTGTCATACGCCTCGGGCAGTTCGAGAATGAAGTCGTGCGCCCCGGCGAGCTTGGCGACTTCCACGATGCGCTGCATCGAGGTGCCAGGCGCGTGGATGGCAATGTTGTCGCGCACGCTGCCGTTGAACAGGAAGTTCTCCTGCAGCACGACACCGATTTGTCGGCGCAGCCACATGGGGTCAGCCTGCTGCAAGTCGACACCATCGATGAGCACGCGCCCGGATTCAGGTACATACAGTCGCTGAAGTAAGCGCGTGAGCGTGCTCTTACCGGAACCACTGCGCCCCACGATGCCGACAGTCGTGCCTGGCTCAATGGTGAACGAGAGATTGCGCAGGATTTCAGGGCCGTCGACGTTGTAGCGGAAGCGCACGTTCTCCAGCCGCACAGCGCCCTGGATAGCGGGAAGGCTTGCCTTGTTTGGATTGAGTGAGGGCTCCGCACGCGTGTTGAGAATGTCGCCCAATCGCTCAACCGAGAGCCCCACCTGCTGGAACGTTTGCCATGTCTGCACGACCCGCAGCACCGGCGAAATCACGCGACCTGAGAGCATCTGAAACGCGATCAGTTGCCCGACTGTCAGGCTGTTCTCCATCACCAGATAGGCGCCGACCCACAGCACGGCCAACGTAGACAGCTTCTGAATGGATTGGCCCAGCGCGCCGGAAATCCCGGACAGATGTGAGGTGCGGAAAGACGCGGTGACGTACCGCGCAAGCAGTTCTTCCCAGCGTTTGTACAGAATCGGCTCAAGCGCCATGGCTTTGACGGTCTGCACGCCCGTAACGGCCTCCACCAAGTAGGACTGGCTTTCCGCGCCGCGATCGAATTTCTCTTCCAACCGCTCACGCATCAGCGGGCGCATGACCAGTGACAGTGCAACGAACAGCGGAATGAACGCCAACACCACCGCGGTCAGTAGCGGGCTGTACAGCAGCATCACCGCGATGAAGATAACGACGAACAACAGATCCATCACGACATTGATGGACGAACCCGTTAGGAACTGGCGAATGCCCTCAAGTTCGCGTACGCGGGCCACAGTGTCGCCGACGCGCCGGACCTCGAAATAGCGCAGAGGGATGTGCAGTAAATGCTTGAACAGCTTCGCCCCCAGCCCAACGTCGATTCGGTTCGAGGTATGCGCCATCAACTGCGCTTTGAGCACGTTCAGGATGGCCTCGAACACGATCAGGATCAGCATGCCGGCTGCCAGCACGTGCAGCGTCGACAAGCTCTTGTGCATGAGCACCTTGTCGATGATGACCTGCGTGAACAGCGGTGTGACCAGGCCAAACAACTGGATAACGAAAGCCGCGACCAGGATCTCGCCCAGAATGCGCTTGTACTTCCAGATTGCTGGAACGAACCACGCAATATCGAAAGGGCGATTGGGATTGTCGAGCCGGAGCTTGGTCTTGATGAGACAAAGCTGTCCCGTCCAGACCTCTTCAAATGCCTCGCGAGTAAAAAGCGTGGCGCGCGGCTGCCGTGGATCTGCCACGACGACTCTGTCATTCGAGAGGATGCGCAAGATAACAACGCGCTCCCCGCCGTCCAACGTTGCAATGGCAGGCAAGGGGGTACGCGCGAGCCGCTCCCAGGAGGACGATGCGAACTTGGCCTTCAGGCCAATCTCTCCTGCAGCCCGAAGTACATCCACGTCCGAGAGAAGACGGCCAGGCTCGAACGCAAGCGAGCGCGCCAGTTGATTGGCATCCGTTGGCCGCTGGTGATGTCCGGCCACAATGCAGACGCAAATAAGGCCCGTGCTGATGCGCGTAGCCCCGACTTTATCGGCTACGCTCCCGGTGGCGTTGACGTGATTGCCCTCGGTCATGCTGAAACTCTCCCCGTGCTACGCGTATCGACGCGTTTGCTATTGGGCAGTGAGCGTAGCAGCTAGGCGCCTGGGAAAAAGCTCCTCCTAAGGTGGGTGTGCATGTTTCACGACAGCAGTTGAAAGTTTCGAAAATCAGATCTTCGTATTTCTTTTTTCCAGCATGAGTCGCATCCTCTTCGCCTGGGAGTTGGGCGCCAACCTCGGGCATCTCGCACGCGATCTGCCAGTAGCCGAAGTGCTACGAAAACAAGGCCATGACGTACTGTTCTCGGTAAAGGACTTGCGTGTCGCTGAACAGGTTTTGTCGCCAGCCGGCTTCAAATTTGTCCAAGCCCCGGCTGCCGCAAGCACCCCTCAAGATAGTTACGCCCCAGCGAACTACTCCGAAATGTTGATTGGGGCTGGATACGGAGATGTGCTTGGCACCCTCGCACGCGTGAAGGCATGGGCGGCCCTCTTTGATTTGCACCTAACCGACGTTGTGGTGATCAACCACGCGCCAACAGCACTCCTCGCGGCACGCGCCCTCGGGCTACCTGCCGTGCTGACCTGCATTGGCTTCGAATTGCCACCTGCCGTCAGCCCGCTTCCGAGCATCCGGCCGTGGGAAAGCATTCCCGTCGAGCGGTTGCAGCAAGCAGATTCGGTGGTGCTGCATACCTTCAATGCGGTTTTGGACAGATTTGGCCAAGCCCCGATATTGCGTATAGCGGACTTGTTCACCAATCTGCCGACTGTACTAACGACGTTTCCGGAATTGGACCACTATGGGGCGCGCACTGATGTCCTGTACGTTGGCCCCATCTCCATGCTGACGAACGCGGTTGAGTGCCCATGGCCAGCGGGTGCGAGTCGCCGCATCTTTGCCTATCTTCGCCCGTCCGTCCCCGGATTCGAGCACATGCTTGCAGCACTCAGGGACACAGCGGCGACAGTGCTTTGCGTTTCGCCTGGTATGTCGGCAGACGATATAAAACGACTGAGTTCGCCGCGCCTCAAGATTTTGCCGCACCCTGTCGCGTTGACTGGCACGCTCCAGGGCGTGGACCTCGCCGTGGTCTACGGAACCGGCACCATGGCTGACGCATTACTGGCTGGGGTACCGCTGCTAATGGTTCCGCAGGTCATTGAGCAAGCTTTGGCGGCGCGACGCATTGAAGCTCTTAGCGCAGGGATCCTGTGGAAACCGCCTCGCACGCTTGAAAGTGCTCGCACAGTGCTCGCGGCCGCGCTCTCGACTTCATCGTTGAAGCGGAAAGCGGATCTCTTCGCGAAGCGCTATCAAGGAACTGCGCCAGAAAAGGCAACCGGCACCATAGCCCGAATGATCAGCGATGCCTCATTGCAGGGCCATCGGTGTTAGCAGAGTCGACCAAATCTCTGAAACAACTGTCCATTTAGCAATCGCTGTCCCTATTAACGCCCGTTTGCGTAGGCATCGTAGAAATTGAAGCCGTGGGGGGTAGTTACCAAATGCCCTTCCCGCAAAACGAGCATGGGTTCCTCTTGCGTGCTAGGCGCAGACGCGCGCAGCCTCGGCGCAACAGTGCTAAGTCCCGAGCACACGGATACCCCGCTGAGGCCGGCGCAAACTTTGCGTCGCAGTCAAGAGAAGCCGAGTTAGGTGTTGTCACCTGCGCGGGCCGCTTTGCTAATCTTCGCAGAGACGAACTGGCAGAAGGACGTGACGATGTCCGTGTGTAGAGCCAGGACGTTGCTTTCGGTGATATCGGCGGGGGTCAGCTTATGTCGGCGCAGCATAATCTTGCCGTGCAGGGGGGACGCAAGGAACGTTCGGACAAGGTCCTTGCGCGTTTTCGCGTCGGCGTCAGTGAAGTGCTTGCGTCCGGACTGGATTTCATCGTTGACGCGGTCTCGGGTCGCCGCGTCGTGCATGGCCGTGCTGGTCTGGACTGCCTTGTGGGCTGATGACTTCTCCTCTGCTAGTTTGCGTTCGGCCGTTAGCAGGTTCCCCTGAATGGCATTCATCTTCAGCTCGGCTTCGCTGACGGCCCAGTTGCCTCTCAAGGCCTGCATGAGATACCCGGCCGGACTCTTTTTCACCACGCCCTGATTGATGCGATATCGAGTGTATTCCAGCGCCTGCAGAATCCGATCGTCTGTCCACGTGTTCCGGTTTTCAGAGATTTCCGTGAATTGCTCTGTCGACAGGCGAAACTCATTCTTCAGCGTCATGTACAAGTCGCTCGCATCGGAGAGATTCACAAGGACTGCATCGGCGGTTTCTTTGCGCTTCAAATTCACGAACCGGATGCGGTCAATTTTCTTCGACGAGGGCGATTCACTGCGCGTTTCGTACTCCAGCTCAATGTCGGAAATCTCGTTGATTTCCTTCACGGCGGGCTCCAGCCAATCACGCTTGAAGTACTTGAAGATGGCCGCATTCGCGCCCATTTTCCCTGGCCAATTGCGGACCTCCTCGAGCGGTATCCAGTCGGTCCTGCCCTGCTGGACACTTGGCAGGATGCGGTCGTAGATTGCACGAGCCAGACTTCGCGTGAACGCCGTGGCAATGCGAAGGCTCAACCAGTGCGAGCGTTGCGGGTCACGGATGTGGGGCAGTAACTCAGGAGGTACGCGAAATCCAATTCGGCCACGATGCATGGCCACCGTACCCATCAACTGCACTGATACCCACGAGTCGTCGTCGCGCGGCGCTTGACCTGGCGGCGTGCTGGTAACGCGAATTTTGCCATTCTGGCACTCGTCCGCAACGGACCTCAGGTGTTTGAGGTTGCGGCTGTCATACCGCATAAGCCACTTGAAGTAATTCAGGTCAACGTCGAAGAAGTCCTTCTCAGAAGCGTCTTGAGCGATGAGGAAATACGCCGCGTCGAGAAAGCGGCGTGCGGGCAGGCCTACGTTGACAATCTCAGTGAAGAGGTTGTTGCGCTGGTAGCCAATTTCCCGGTTGGCTTCATTGATAGGCACGCCGGTATCGAACATGTCCTCGAATAGTGAGAGCGCCATCTGCCGTGATGTCGCTTTGACGGTGCCGTCTGCCGGGATGTCCGCTGCCATTGCTAGGTCTGCCCTTTTTCTGTTCCGTGGACTGTAGCACGCGATGGTGAGCAGTCAACACATAGAACCTCACCGTAGCATCCAAGGGACATCTGCACAACCTACCTCACCTTACTCTGCACAACCTACCTCACCAACAAATGCGGTTCGATGCCCGGGAAGCCTTACTGAATGCGGGTCAATGGGTTATCCACAGGCGTACGCACAACCTACCTCACCCGCCGGGTATCCAAATTCATCGTGCACACGCAGGTTCACCTTGGTGTAGTCCGAAGCCTCACCTTGTCCGCACAGCTACCCTCACCTGCAAACACACTAAACCTCACCTCCAGCACAACAGATCTCACCTTTCCGTGCCTAAACCCTTGAATTTAATAAGTATTGAGTTCTACTGTTGGTTGGTTGGTCGGTTGTTTTTGAAAAAGAAAACCAACAAACCTTGAGCTTCTAAGAAGCTTAATTGGTAGTGCGAAGGTTCTCGGCGACCTTCATGGTGAGGTGCATTGTGCGTACGTGTGGAATGAAGTCATATCTATGCGCGAGACGTGCCCGTACCCCTTCACTCTGGGTGAGGTTCATTGTGCGGATGAGGCCGGGGTGGAGTTCAACGGTGAGACTCATTGTGCTGAATTCAATGAATGGAGGATCAGATGTTCGTTCCGCCACCGTTTGGGTCGGGAGATTTCGGCATGTGAGCCGCAGGTCGTGCACCGCATGTGTGTGGCCAAAATGCACTTCCGTGTAAACCAGCACATCGGACCTCACCATGAAGACGGAATTGGGGATTCTGTCGAGGGTCGAACAACTCGAATTGCAACTTGTTTCCGGTAGCGAAGCGTTTCTGCAACGAAAGCGCCGAAAAGTGCCGGGTTGTTCAAGAGAATCTTCCGTTCACTAAAGACGCTTTCTGTATTTTGCTATATTCTGAGGTTTGTCGAATTTTTCTGGAAAACCTCAGAATGGTAAAAACAAGCCAACTTCCGGCGATCGACCGGACTGTTACGCTGGAGCAGATTAGCCAGTTTGCAGACAAGGTCACCATTTTTACCGACGAGCTGCGCGAAACGATTCTCGCACCACGACCGCGGAAGACCCCACCGATCTTCAAAACAGGCGAGATTGCCGACATGTGCAACATCTCGCATTCGCAAGTCCAGTATCTGGCGACGAAAGGAGATGGTGAGCTGCCCGCTGGGACTGCTGCCGGCACCGGTAGGACTCGCACGTTCACGCTAGCTGAAGCACGTACGTGGGTCCAGAAGGTCAGTGATATCTACCAAACACCTCTGGCTTCTGGAACTGGCGATGGCAAGGGGAAGATCTTGATTACCGCCCAGCTCAAAGGGGGGTCTGCTAAAACCACTACAACCATGTGCATCGCACAGGGGTTGACACTTCGTGGGCGAAAGGTACTTGTAGTTGACTTGGATCCGCAGGCGTCGCTCTCGGAGCTGTGTGGGTTGTATGCCGAGAAGGATGTCACGTCGGACGACACGGTGCTGCCATTTATCTACGACCAAAAGATGCCAGGTGGATTGGAGTCAAAAATCCAATCCACCTACTGGGACGGCTTGGATGTGCTCCCCGCCCATACCGAGCTCATCGGGGCGGAGTTTCACCTACCGGCCATGCAGCGAGTCACTCCAGGCTTCAAGTTCTGGACCGTGTTGCGCGATGGGCTCGAGCCACTGCGCGCTAAGTATGACTACATCCTGATGGACACTTCGCCGTCGCTTTCCTACATGAATCTCAATGCTCTGTTGGCGGCCGACGCTATGGTCATGCCCATGGTTCCTGAGAGCCTGGACTTTATTAGCTCGCTGTCATTCTGGAAATTGTTCTCGGACGTGTCCAAGAGCTTCCTTCAGTACGAACAAGGCAAGAAGTACGACTTCGTTTCACTAGTGTTGTCCAAGGTCGACTACGGACGCACCTCGTCCGCGCCGGTTGTTCGTGCATGGGCGGAGTCAGCATATGAGAAGTGGCTTCATTCCATCGAGGTGCCGGCGAGTTCAGTAATGAGTACCGGCGCGTTGGCGTTTTCTACCGTGTTTGACGTGAGCAGCTCCCATAGCGCGGCAAAGTCCCTTCAGCGTGTTCGGCAGCCGTTGGTTGATTACTGCCGCTGGATTGATGAGACATACGCTGAGAAGTGGAGGAACGAACAATGAGCAACAATCTGCGAGAATCCCTACTGAACAAGACCGCCGGCCTTCGGAAGACTTCGGACATCAAAGACGGTGAAGTGCCCCGGAATAACCGCACACAGACGGCGCCGGGTCTTGCTGGCGCGCTTGCTGTTGCACAGCTCCGTGTGCAAGAGCTTGAAGCGAAAGGGACTGCTACTGAGCTCTTGGTTGTGGAGATTGGTCCAAATCCGTGGCAGCCGCGTCGAAAGTTCAATGAAGCGAAGATGGCCGAGCTCGCAGAGTCTATTCGCGAGGTCGGGCTCATGCAGCCTATCGTTGTTCGGCGCGTGGAGACCGGGTACCAAATTGTCGCGGGCGAGCGACGTTGGCGAGCACACAAGATCCTCGGCCTGGAGAACATCAAGGCGGTCGTGGCTGGGTGCAGTGACGAGGATATGGCCGTGCTGGCGCTCGTCGAGAATATGGGGCGCGACGACCTATCCGACTACGAGATCTCCTTGTCACTTCAGCGATCGGTGAAGGAGTTTCCGAACAGGAAACGCCTGGCTGAGGCGCTTGGTTTGTCGAAGCAGGGGCTACATCGTTTCTTGGCATTCGAGGGGTTGCCTGACTTTATCCGTGCTGACTTGGACCTTGAGCCAGGTTTGCTAGGCGGAAATGCTGCGGAAGCACTCGCCTCCGCGTTGAAGAAGCACGGCGAGGCTGCAGTTGCAGCTGCGAAGGAACTTTGGCCGTCGGTATCGTCTGGCCAGATGGCGGAGACGAAGCTTGCTCCTGCCGTGATCGCAGTCGCGACTCGTAAGGGAACGCCCGCCGTTGCGACCGAGCGTACCATCGACAAGTTCTTTTCGGGAAAGAAGCAGGCTGGAAGTCTCACTAAGGATGTGAACTCGCTGACGCTGAAAATCAAACGTTCCATGCTGACTGATGCTCAAGAGGTGCGGATTCGGCAGCTCATGAATGAGCTATTCAGCGAGAACCCTGGACAGGATTGACCTAGATGCTCGCAGTGAAGAGCCCTTTGGGGCTCTTTTTTTTCTGGTAAATGGCTCGGTCCCTTTTAGGGACTGGAGAGCCGGTTTTTGCGAGCCGTGTGATTGACTTGCGGAGCTCCCGCGGCAAGCAGTCCCTAAAAGGGACTCGGTTCTCCGGATTGCTCTCGGGGCCTCCCGAGCGACTCCAGAGGCCACCAGCACTCGCAACGTTCTGGGAAAGGGGGGGCGCCGCCCTTCCCACCATTGCCGATACAGCGAGTGGCGCGCAATTACCTCGGCATGCGCACGCTCTACAGCGCTCACAAGAGAACTGACTTCTGGGTGCCTGGGAGGATGGTCATAAGGCGCGGTGAGCTCGGTCCCTTTTAGGGAGCGGCCTTCTGAACGTTAAGTGGTCGGATGCAAGCTTTTTTGCCGCAGGATCCGCCACGTCAAACCAAGTCCTTGAGGGGGCTCGCGAAGCGGAACTCAATAGGACAAAGGCAGCGGGCAACGTTCTTCTTCGTCCTACCCTTTCCCTCTCGATTCAGGGGCTGAGCTTCGGCGGCTTCGTGCGTCACTAGTCGAACAGGCGCTGCTGTCCGTGCGGCGCTTCGAGTCGATCACGCAGAGCCTGTTTGCTGCGCAGATGCGCTACCAAGTGTCCGGTGCCGCAGCGGCTGCAGAGCCACGAATGCATGGAGGACGGAGCGGGTGCGGTGGTGGCCGCCTGGCAGTGGTCACACAGGTGGTCGCAGGTCGGGCAGGCTAGCCAACGGGTCGACGCAGCCATAAAAAAACCGCCGGATCAGGCGGTCTTTTTGTGGGGGGCTTTCACGATGATGGTGGGCGTCTTGCGCCGCACGGTCACCGCCTGACTGGCGGGCCGGCGTCCTTCGCGCAGGCGCTGGCGGGCCAGTTCCAGATGCTCGGTGCCGGCGTCCAGGATATCGACGCTGACCGAGTCGGTTTCCCTCCGAACGGTCGTCGCGCCGTGCTTGGCCAACACACTCGCCATGCGCGCCAAGATCGCCTTCGGCGGCACGGCCGCTTTGCTCCTCGTCGTCATAGCTCTACGCCCTCGCGTTCCATATAGGCGTTCAGTATATCCCAGCAGCCCGAGTCGGGCGCGAGATCAAAGATAACATACACACCGTGCCCGTTCCTGCGCCAATGGTCGGCGCCGCCCGGGCACAACATCAACTGATTCAACGACCGGCAATGCGCCATGTCGGCAGGCAGCGCCGCGATGTCCGCCTCGGTCAGATCCGCATCGAAGCCAAAGAGGGGCCAGGTGTAGTAGCCAACCCTCTCGCGGCCCGGTCCACCGGCGGCCTCACACGACACGGAGGCGACCCCACACGCCCGCGCGGTGTACAGCTCCAGGGCCACACTGCGAATCCCATAGCCCTTGCGCTGCTTCGCGGGTAGCAGAAAAAATTGCTCGTTCATCAAGTAGCGCATCGCGCCATCGTGATCCCACCACAAGACCCGCAGCATGGGCTCGCGCAGCCACCGATGGGTGACCGTGAAGAGGTACTCGCCGCTGGCTTCCTGGCTGACCGTGATGGTGCTCCCATCAATCGCGCCGACAAACTGGGGCACGAGTTCAGCGGGAATCGGCAGATCCTCCTGCGCGACTTCCAGAATGACGGTGGAATGGCCGGAAAACAGGCGGCGGGTGATGCGATCGGCCATCGAGCGGGCGGGGCGGTCGGGGTCTGGAGGCCGCACATCCTAGCATGACGGTGGTGCTGCGCTGATCCCCGGCCGGCTAGGGATCGGCATCCAACGAGGGTTGCCTTGTGATCCAAGCTACACTGGACGTCCAACCATCTAGGAAGCAGGTCATGACGTTTCAATTCACCGAAAAAAGCGAAGACCGCGTCGGCATCAAGGGCGAGGGCCAATCGATCCTGATCCAACTCGACCACGTGATCGGCATGGGGGTGCAAGTCCGTGGCCCCGACTTTCAGGTCATTCTGAATACGACCCAGGGGTCGTTCGACATCGACCCTCCGTACTCCACGGAGGCGGAGGCCGAGGCCCAAAAGGGAAAGCACTTCGACGAGATCTTCCGCTTCTAGAGCCGGCTCCGTTGCCGGTGGGCGCCTCAGTCAGTCCCGTGCGGGTTGTGCTGCCTCGGATTTCGGGCGACCGGCCCGCATCTGTCGTCCGCGGCTCGCTTCGGCGGCCGTGACGTGCCCGGCGGCTTGGCCGGCGAGGTCCACGCGCGGCGCAGCTTCGGCGAGGCATGCCCAGTAGCGCGTGCCCCGGCACCAGGTCCGCAGCGCGTCGCGCAGCTCGGCTTCGGTCAGCGCCAACGTCGGTGCCTGGGCCAGGAGGTCGGCGAAGATACCGATCTTCAGCGGCACCTTGGGCGCCGGGTTCTTGGGGAACGCCTGTGGGAAGTGCTGTTGCAGCTTGCCAATGTTCCGCACCACGGGGTCGACCGGTGGTCTCGCGGTGGGAGCAGACGGGCGCTGGCGGGGCGCCTTCGGCAGTGCGGCGCGCTGGGCCTGTTTGGCCTGTTCGGTGAGGGTCGCCTTGAGTGCGGCCAGTTGTTCGAAGCCCATGAGTCCAGTTCGGTGAAGTGTCGCGCGAGAGTATAGCGGCGGCGCGACCCGATTGGTGGCGACGGGCGAGCGTCCGCGTGGGCGGTTGCTGCGCGGCCCACGTGGGCACGATCCGCCGCTGCTCGCAGCGTTGTCATCGCCTGAACGCCTTGCCGATAACTCCTATTACCGGCTACGACCGTGCCCCGGGCCGGTCTCTCGTCAGTGCCGATAAATGCTATTATCGGCACCAGCATTTACGCGCAAAAAGCCGCGTTTGGCGAAACGCGTCGCGGAAAAGTGAGGGTTGGCGGCCGCAGCAGGCCAGCTTTGGCGCGTCGGCGGGGCAGGGCGGTGGCGGTCGAAAGAAAGTTCGGTTGGGCGCGCGTCATGGACGCCTGCGCGCGCTATACGGTCAGGCAAGCGCACGGTGCGCTTGCGCCGGGGGCGCCAAGGCCCCGGGCAACGCAGCCAACAAGGAGGCCGCATGCCTTTCCAACACCAAGCCAGGTCCAGGACCTTCACCAGCCGCGACTCGACCCTTACTCGTGCGTGTTTTCCATCTCCAAGCGCCCGGCGGAATCCTCCGCCCCTGGCGGTTCAGCGCGCACGGTGCGCGCGGGAGCGGCAAATGCCACGATGGTGTGTGCAGGTCCTGTGGGGCCTGTTGATAGTGATGGTGGTTGGATGGCCCACGGTGGTGTCCTGACCAGTGAGTGCAACGAAATGCCCCGCCCCGACCATGGGGCGGGGCCCTTGCAAGGAGAACCGCGGCATGACGGGCATTCCCTCCACGCGCCGAGCCGATCGCGGCGACCGCGAACCCTCAGCGGGCGCGCGCCCACTGCGGCCGCGCGCCGGCGTGAAGCTGCGCGCGTTCGGCCTCGCCGCCGCGTTGTGCCTGTGGGCGAGCGTCGGCACAGCCGCCTGCGTCACGACCGAGAGCCTGCCAGGGCTCGACCAGACCACCGTGCCCCGCGCGGATGGCCCGCTTGGCCTGAGCCTGTCACAACTTCTCGACGGCCGGCCCGTGCAGCGCCGCGAATCGGAACCCAGCGCCACGCTCGGCCAACTCACCACGGTCACGCTGTCGAAGCACCTGTGGGTAACGGCGGAGGGTAGCGGCGCGCAGCCCGCGCGCTTCAGCCTCACGCTGATCTCGCCCGACGCGAGCGCCCAGAGCGCAGCCGATGCGCGCGAGTCGTTGGCCGTCGTCGCCAACGCGTTCGGCGCCCGCACGCTCGACCCCATTCTCGACACCGTGATTTGGTATGGTCAGCTGGTAGCGGAGTTGCGGCGCCAGGTCAGCGAGGCGCAGCGCACGCTCCCACCGTCGAATCGCAACGTGTTCTTTACGGTGCAGGAGCGCGGACCGTATCGGGTGACCGCCTACATCATGCGCCTGCAGTCGGTCCTGACCCTATGTTTCGAACCCCGGCCCGGCCAACCGCTGTCCGGAGCGCAACCATGACGCCCTCAGAAGATCCGTCGGGCGCGGCCCCTCGCTCGCGCCGTCTGCCGACCGGCTCACGCGCATCGATGTGCCCGGCTTTGCGGGTAGTGGCGTTGGGCATGCTCGCCATGTGCGTCGTGATGAATGTGTCGCGCGCCGAACCCACCGCCGCGCGCGTGGTGAGCCTCGGGCAGGCGCGGATCGTCCTGCCCGTGGCCGATGGCTTGCGGGATGTCACGGACGAGCCGCGCGGTGCCGCCATGGGCGCTGCCGTGATGGAACCCCAGGCGCAGTTGCTGGCGTTCCAGGTGCGGCCCGAGGACAGCCGGTCCGGGTTCCTTCTCATCAAGACCGGCCGGGACATGGCCACGCAGGACATCAGCGCCGCACAATTTGCCGGCTACACCGACTACATGCGCAGCGTGGCGCAGCACCAGCGTCACTACGATGACCTGGCCGACGCCACCAATCGGCAGATGGATGCCCAGCGTCCGGCGGTCGAAGCGACCGCCGGCCATCGTCTCGGGGCGACCGCCTTTGCGCCGTCCCTGCTGATTGCGAACGAGCGCGATGACGACCAGGACTACGGGACCACGGTGGCGACTCGCATCGACACCGTGATCGACGGGCGTGCCGACCACTGGACGGACCTGATGTGTTCGCACCTCCTGCGCGTGCGGGCCCGGGTCCTCATCGTGCAGTGGCATGCCCGGCTGGCCCAGGCCGGTGACATCGATCGCCTGCGCGCGGCTTGCCGGAACTATGTGGCCGCGCTCCAGGAAGCGAATTCGCCGCAGGACGTGGCACCGGCGACGCCCGGTCCCATCCCCACCCCCGCGCCATGACGATGCCGTCTGGTTTTGAGCTCCGGATGGGCCACCACCCCCTCACCGGCGAGGCACCACGGTGAGCCCCGATCGCGCACCGTTCCGCGCGCCCACCCGCGCCGAGTACGCCGCGGTCCGTGCCTGGCTGCAAGGGGTGCGGCCCGTGGCGGTCGCGAGTCGGTGGCTGTCCTTCGATCCCGACACCGAGTGGTCCGACCTCGAAGCGACGCGGGCGCTGAAGACGCTGCGCACGACCTTGGCCCAGCTGGCGCTGCGACACGGCCGTGAGCCTTTGGCCAAGCTGCTCGCGGCCCGCGCGCCGGGCGCGGAGGCCGTCGAGTCGATGCTCGCCGGGCTGCGCGAGCTGGAGCGGCTGGGCACGCCTGCACCGGCGCTCACGCACGACGTACGGCTGTGGTTCGCTGCGCCGTTGGCGCGTCGCCTGGCGAACGCCGGCGTACGCACCTTGGGCGACTTGATGGCGTTGGCCAACGACCTGGGCGCCAGCTGGTGGCGGCGTGTGCCGCGCGTTGGGCGCCATGCCGCTGCGACCGTGGTCCGCACCCTGGTGGCCGCCGAAGCGACGTTGGGGCGGTTGGGCGCGCACGTCACGGGCGCCCCGCTGCCGGTGCCGATGCTCGCGCCGCCCCTGACGCCCGCCGCGCCGCGCGCGGTGCCACTCGAAGCGATCCGCCTGCCGGCCCAGTTCGACGGCAGCGCCGGCGTCAATCGGGGCGAGCTGCGCCGCTGCCGCATCGCGGCTACCAACGACTACGCGGCGATCCAGACCTGGCTGTCGCTGTGGCCGACCGGCAGCCATACGTGGCGCGCGTACCGCAAGGAGGCCGAACGCTTCCTGGCCTGGGCCATCCTGGAGCGCGGCAAGGCGTTCTCGGATCTGCTGACCGACGACTGTGTCGCCTATCGGGCCTTCCTCGCGACGCCGGAGCGTGGGCTGCGCTGGAATGGACCGCCGGTCGCGCGCCACCTGCCGGGCTGGCGCCCGTTCCAGGGGGCGCTATCGCCGCGCAGCCGCGCGTATGCCGAACAGGTGTTGGGTGCGCTGTGCGCCTGGTTGGTGGGGCGTCACTACCTCGACTCGAATCCCTGGGAAGGGGTGCCGGCGCTGCGCGTGGCCGAGCCCGCGATCGACCCGGAGCGCGCCGTGCCGGAGCCGATCTGGCAAGTGCTGGTGCCCTGGCTGGCGGAGCAGGCCGCCGACGATGCGCGCTGGCGCACGATTCGTGCGGCCGTGCTGCTGCTGCGCGATTCGGGCATGCGGATCTTCGAGGCGGCGGCGGCCGAACGGGCCGAGCTGCGGCTGGTGGCGGGCGACGGGCCCTTGTGGGGCGAAGTGAAAATTGTGGGCAAGCGCAACAAGGTGCGCCAGGTGCCGGTGAGCCGTCGCGCCCACGACGCCCTGACGCTGCACTGGCGCGACCGCGGCGTCGAACACACGGGGGAGGGACCGCTGCTGGTGCCGGCGGAGGCCGACACCTTGCCGCGCGTGCGCGCCAAGGTTGCCGCCGGCCGGGCGGGGTATAGCGACCGCGGCTTGCGCAAGCTGGTGGAGCGGGCGGCGGAAGATTTTAGGGCGTACCTGGAACAGGCGCATCCGGCGCTGCTCGCCCAGTCCGGCCACCTGCATCCGCACGCCTATCGCCATGCGTTCGGCACGGCGTCTGCCGAAGCGGACGTGCCGGTCGACGTGGTGCAGAGCTATCTGGGGCACGCCTCACCGGCCACCACGGCGATCTACAACAAGGCCGGCGCGCGCCGGCGTCAGCGCGAGATCGCCAAGCTGCTGGCGCAATAGGGTAGGGCGGCTGTTGAGTCGTGCATTGGGGTGCGGTGGTGCATCCGGCTGTGGACAGCCGCTGGCGCGGCCCGTCTGGACAGACTTTGGACAACCTGATGGACGGCCGCCGGCCGCCCACGAGGTTGCCCACCGCCTGCCCCCACTTGCCCACAGCAGCATTAGGAAGCAACGCAACGGCACGAGCGACTAGGCAGAGAGAACAACCCAAAGATGGATCACGTCGCACCGTATCGAGGAGCGGCGAAGCAGAGCCGCGAGAATCAATGGCAAGAGTGCGCGATCACCTTGGGTAACTTACCCAGATTGAGTTAATCAATCTCTTCAATGGCAGAGCATGTGCCTCCGCCGATACCATTCTGCAATGATGGCTTAGAAAGCGCGTCAGGACGACGCCCGATGCTGACCGGATGTCCGCGAAAAAGAGCCGGAGGAGACATGCCAAACGTAGATTTGACGCAAGCGAAAATGGTTCGTGGCGCGAACGACGAACAGACTGCCAATCAGCTAATCGCCGAGGGGTGGGTGCTGATCGATGCGGCATCCGGGAATGACGAAAACGGCTATCCGTTTACCCGCTATGCGTTGGCCTGGTTCGCAGAAGTGACCGAGCGAAGAGAGACGGCGCCATTAACCATCGGGCCCCACGTTGATCGGGCGACTGATCCAACCACACAGGAGGGGGGGAATCCACCCCCTGACAGCCCTCCTGGCCCTGGCCCGCTGGGAGGCTGGGAGGGTGGCCACGGTAATCACTGAAGCGCTAGCAATTCACCGAGACATGAGTATGACCGCCTACTACAACGGATTGGAGTTCAGGAGCAAATTGCTTGCGCACTGGGCTGCCTTCTTCGACCTTGCCGGATGGTCGTGGCGCAACAACCCCGCCCCGGTTGGAGATTGGCTTCCGGACTTCTCGGTCAGCTTCGACTGTGGTCACTCGGAGTGTCCAGAGCAACACCACCTCTTGGTCTCGGTGTTGCCTATCGACACGATCGAAGGCATCGGAGGGCATCCGGCATTGGGACATTGCTATATGGTTTCAGACGAGGTAGGAAACAGGCTCGCCGACGCTGGCGCTGTGTTCGGACGGACCCCCTTTGTTTCGCGATGGGAGATGGCTCACGGAGCGGGCGGAGGAGTCGAATCCGTGCCAAATTGGGTGAACGATGCCGCAGAGATGTGGCGCCGTGCGGGGGGCCTGGTAGGGGCCTCATGATGGGGTTGGCCTTGGCGCAATTGGCCAATACCTGAAGCGGACCGATCCCAGTTTTTTATCCAAGGCTTTCGGCTTTGCCGCGCTTTCGGACACGATTCGTGCGTATCCAGAACTCACATCAAAGCAGGAAAGCGGAACGGGGCTGTGGGTCAACCTAAGGGCGGCTGGGGAGCGAGCAAGCCCTGGACAGACCAGCGATAGCCTCTGACGTTGCCGGCGAAGTCCGATGCCGTGGGTGCTTCGTCTCGCACGCTGATGCGGATTTTGACCGGAAGATTCATGTCGAAGGGAATATGCCTGCTTCTTGCAGCGCTCGGTGCGTTGCGGCTAGGGTGGCACTGAACTCTGCATCTATATAGTCGATCACGCCGAACATGATTGCCGCATTGCATTCAGGGATGCACTGGTGCCAGTGATGTTCAGTGCCGCCCGTTTGTAACATTTCTAGCAGGGCGTCGAGTCTGTCGATTGCGCGTTCACAGTGTTCGTCACTCTTGCGATCGGTTCGCATACGTCGAAGGGAAACGAGTTGCGCCCGAGCTTCGCACAGTGCGAGGCTCAGGGCTCGGGCACTACCGGGGCGTGGTGACTGCATGGCTGGCCCCATGGTCGTCGTGTGGAGCGTCGAGCGTACCGAAGAAGCGCTCGAGTACCGCATCTAGATTGTCTAACTCGGTGAACTCTCGCCGATGAACTAGGCGGTGCTCCGGCCTCGTCGGTTTGAGGCCGGCGGAGTTGGCCCGTGTATGGCGCGCCACTGGGAATCCCTGCAGATCTGGAAGCGGTTGTCCGGGAAGGCCGCCAAACCAACGGAAGGCTCGGAGATGCAGCGCATGGTCAACCACGATCCAGAGTACGCATCCGCTGGGCTTGAGCGCGAGTTGAAGGTTCACTACCACCCGGTTCGCCTTGCCACCTTCGAGCATCGCCTTCAACTGCAAGTGGCGTATTACAGGGCCACGGGTAAGCACCAAATCGTAGCCTCCGGCATCGAACTCAGCGCGCAACAGCTCCACATCGGTAACGCCGCGCTGCCACAGCCTGCGTAGAAGGTCACCAATGAATACGTGCTCGACGATTCGCTCTCGCAGAACTGAGTGCCTAGCATGGCAGCCGCTATCGGCGGCGGTGGGGGGGGCGGAGTTGGCCGACCGTGGCATGGCGTTCGCGGTCAGGTCGTTCTAAGCAATGCGCCCACCTCAATGTCCCTGCCGCCACACTGGGGGCATTGCGGTCGGCGATCGCCTGGCCCGGCGCGCTTGCGGCCCACTGCCGTCGAATCCGGCGCTAGCTCCGTAAAGCCGGAATACCTTGTTTCTGTGCGGTTCCAGTCATCGGAAGAATCGATGCGTTCTCCCGCATGGCCACAGGCGCGGCATGTCGCCTTGTAGTGATGGTGCTGCCAGGACATGATGTCTCCTCCCAGACCGAGATGGCGTTCTGGAGAATTGCGCCAACGTGTTGGACTTACCGGGCACTTTGCCTGTTTCGATTACGTAGGCGGGCCGGCGGAACGAGGCGGTCTGTTTCGCGGCGCCGCGCGTCCTCCGTCTGGAACGCAATCAGTCCGGTGTCCCGCATAACGCCACTTGCGTACTGCGACCGCGCACGCACGTCATCCTTTCTCGCACTGGATATGTTTGCGAGTTCGCTCCAGCGGGCAGCCACAAGCCTTTGCGTTTCTTCTTTCAGTCGCGCCAAGGAGTGTGTTTCGATATCGAGCCCCAATAACTGCTTTTCGACGCTTGCGAAGTCCGTTGATTCAGGGATGAACTCTTTGCCGACTTTCGAGAACACGCGCCACGTCCCTGTTGCGGTATTGAACGTGACGTGGTGGTGCGCGTCGATGGGGGCGGGGACAGGGATGCTCGAAGGCTTAAACCACCAAACCTGGCGCCACAGCGAGGGGGGTGTCCACTGCCGCAGCGCGAGTTCTGAGTCAAATTTCGGGAAACAATAGAAGACCGGAAAGCCGTTCGCTTCCAACTGCAGCAAGAGCGAATGTTGGTCCTTGTGCGTGGTCCGATTGAGATCCCACCGGTGGATGTTGCCGTTGACATGGAGGCGCTTGTACTGGATGTAGCCGCCGCACCAAGAGCCATCGGTCATCAACACATCGTAGCCGAGTTGTGCTTCCTGAGCTTGGCTGGCGCCGATGGCATACGCGTTGATCCGATGCGTTCTGCGCATCTTTTCGACAACCGTCCGAGAGACGTTCAGTTCGACGGTCTTTTCCGTGATGGCCATCTGATTCTCCCCTTTCTTCGTGAGTGAAAGCCTGCAGCGTCGATGCGGGCTGCTGTACGCCGATCTAGTTGTCAGCACTGTCACATGACACTAGGCGGATTCATGGCCTGGCACAAGCAGCAACGTCGGTGAAGGGAAGCGAGCGCAGCAGGCCCGCTGATGTGGTGATGCGGGTAAGGGACATGACGTGCGGGTCGGTGTCAGAACAGGGGCGGAGCCCGCCCGCCAATGTTTGCGGCGTTGCGGGCTAATCCACCTTCCAACAACTTTGGGAGAGGGCTATCAGCACGGCCCGACCATGGCGGTGGGGAACGAACCAGTTGCGATAGTGCTCGGTCCCCTAACCCTGGTGGCGCAGCCCGACCGAACGGGCCAACGAAACCACTGCGCTATCACCCGAGCCGCGGACTGTGAGGTCGACGCTCGGTACCGTTCCAGCGGAGATCTCCCCGTGATTGCCTGGGAGCCGATAGATGGGGTAGGGCTTAGACGGTTTTTCCGAGGACGCGGCCAAACGGGCCAGTTTATGATGGAAAGGAGCGCTCGCCGTTTCTCTCTCGTAACAGCCCCGAAATTCGGGTGTATTCCGAGATGGAGAAATGATGCACGTCAAACGCGCCAAGACCCTCAAGCCTTCCCAAATCCGTCATCTGCTTCGCGTCACCGAGGCCACCAGCCGCCATCCGGAGCGCGACGTTCTCATGCTGCTGTTGGGGTTCACTTGCGGCATGCGCGTGTCCGAGGTAGCCCGTATCGAAGTGGCAGATGTGATGTTGCCCGGTGGGCAGATTCGTGAAGAGGTAAGCCTGCGCGCCGCAATCACGAAAGGCTGCCGACAGCGATGCATTTATCTCAGCCACCCGAAGACGATCGCAGCCTTGGAACGCTACATCGAACGGCGGTGGCAGAACAACAAGGGCACGGCAATGGACCGGAGCATGTGGCGCGGGCTGATGCCACAAACGACCCTGATACTCACGCACAAGGGCGGCCCGTATCAGCTCAGCTTCAAGCACCGTATCAATGATGCAGGCGAGCAGGTCGAGTATCTGGCGGCAGACAGCCTACAGAGTTATGTCACTGGCCTTTATCGTGCGGCAGGCTTTGGTTCAGGGTACAGCAGCCACTCGGGCCGCCGCACCTTCGCCAGCCGAATTCTGGCGCAAGGGCACACGATCGAGACCGTTCAGCTTCTGCTTGGGCATGCGGAGCTGGATCACGTCGCCTCTTATCTGGAAGTGACGATGCAAGAACTGCGAGAAGCGATGGCCGAGGTGGGCGATCACTGGGGGTAAATTACCCAGATTGAGTTAATCAATCTCTTCAATGGCCGAGCGTGCTGCTCAACCTATACCATTCAGGAAAGCTGAGCGAGCGGGGCTGATATGACACGGTGCAGAGTTCGGGTGAGGGATGGTCGAGTCATAGCCGGATATGCGCACGATGGAGCGCGCCTCCGAGTCATGCCTGGAGAATATGAGGCGCAATGGATTTCCATCGCCCGCGGGCAAGACCCTACCTTTCATGCGGCTCTTCGGATCATAGATGCGGATACTCGTGGCGGCGACCTCGACGTGTTCCGTAAGGAATACGCTGACGATCTCCAAGATTTTCCGAATCTGCCTGAGGACAGCAAATTCGAGGTTCTCGCGATACTCGGATGAAAGGGAAAAAAATGGACGACGCGATGCCAGTGCATTTCCCAAACACGCGGGGTGTCTAGTTACGGGGAACATTCGATGATCCGCAAGACGCTCAATGCATCTCGGATGCAGGACGAGGTAAGCCGACGCATCCATCGCATTCACGAAATCGTCGAAGACGGCGTGAAAATTCGTGTGCCTCGTCCGCAACTGCAGGAGCCTGATGAAACGGGCTGCAACTGGACCATGAAGCATTTCGGTAACGCCGCCGGCTATGAGCGGGATATCACTGCGGTACTCATAGCGGTACGTGCTGAATACAATCTTTCCAGCGAAGCAAAGACCCCCGGCAACCCCTTCGAGGACGTGTCGGGCAACTGACATCCAGGAAAAACACGTGAGCGCGATCCTGAGTAAGTGCGGCACGTTCCGCTACCGGCTTGAGCGAGAGGTGGGGATGACGGGGCCTGTTTACGCCTACTTTGGCGTGAACTGTTCGACGGCCGATCACCGTATCGACGACAACACGGTCAAGCGCTGGATCGGCTTCACCAAGCTCTATGGCGGTTGCAGGTTTATCGTCGGCAACCCGTTTGCGTTCCGCTCACCGGACGTGAAGGATCTTTCAGCAGCTACGGACCCCATCGGTCCGGAGAACGATTGGCATCTGGCTCGCATCATCTCGGACGCGGACATTTTGGTGCCATGCTGGGGACCGCAGACTAAGGTTCCGCGGCGCTTGCGCTATCGGTACTCAGAGGTTGAGGCAATGCTGCGCGCGAGCGGTAAGCCCGTGAAAGTCTTCGGCCTATCGAAGGCGGGCGATCCGCTGCACCCGCTCATGTTGCCGTACACGACTGAACTGGTTGACTGGGTTCGTTCGTAGGACAAACGCAACTGGTCCAAAGGAACAGGAATAATAACCAGGCGCGTCCAGCGCCCCGCGGCGGCCGGTATCTGCAGCATGGGGTTGGCACTGCTCTCATGGTCGAGTTGATGGGATGGGCGGAAAACAATCCCCGCGTGCATGTTTATGTTCTGCGCAATGCTAGCCAATACTTCCAGCCTCAGTTACAGCAAGCGTTCAGGTTGTGGCTATGAGGGAAGCCCATAGCCGCAAGTCTCGGGGCAGCACGTTGAGCATGTTGCCGCGATGCCCAGCGCCAAGCCGACTGAATCCTAGCGGAAATTCGTCTACCGCGACCAACGACACCGGTCGTTCCTGGGAGTTCGCTCGCAGTAGTGGACGCCGCCGAGGTGTTACCACTCGTTCCATAGCTTCACTGCGGCATTGACGAACGCGTCGCAATTAGCCGGAGCCCAACACGTGTGGCTTCCGTCGCGGAGCAAATAATACTGTTCATTCGCGCACACCAACTCGGATTTTTGCGCGTCCTGCAAGTACCAGTTAAGTACATTGACAACGCAGTTTTGGTAGCTCCCAGTGAGCTTCGCGATAGGAACGTTATAAAGCAGCCCCTCTAGGTAGTATGAAGGGGCTGTGCCTGCCTCGATTTTTCCATCCTCAACCAGTCGGCTTCGCATGTTTTTGAGCACGCGAACCATCGGCTTCAAGTGCTGCGATGATGCTTGATGCCGAGCCGTCAAATTTGTCGAGTGCTGCTTGGGGTAGTTCGCTATTCGCTCGCCAGAGGAGTTAAAGAAACAAATGCCATCTACGTATGCGGAGTCTCCCGGTGAGCGGAAATATGAATATCTCCGAAACTGGCACGACACGATTACATCAGCTTTTCGCCTAGATTCGCTAGCGTCGATCGCAATCGCCTTGGCGCCTGCGTGGACCGCGGACGTGTACTGCGTGCGAAGCACATTCAGTACATCCTCTTTAAACATCGCTAGGGTATATTTTGCGTCAGAAAAAGCCTGTTTGTGAGCAATTTTTTCTTCGTCTGTAAGGCTGTTTAGGTCGCTGTAGAAACAATCATTTAAACAAATCACGATATCTACGTCGCTTTCCGCGTAAATATTCGTGGCATTGCCATATGAGCCCTGCAGGAAGACATTGAAGCTCTTTCCGGCGTATGGCGTTGTACTCGCTTCCAGGACGTTCTTGATACTGTTATATGTAGTGCTCGACTGAGCGATTGAGCCCTGGTGTGACCATGTCTCAAGCTGTGATTCTGGTATTGGCATGTCCCCCTCCGGTACTACATCAAGAATTTTCGCAGTGCCTCCTCGCGTGAGGCGAATGATTCTCGGCCGCGTTGGAAAAGTATGCCGAGCTTCTGTAGGTCGTGCTCGAGCAAATCAGTGGCCATTTCGGGTTCGGCATAGGTGTCGCTGATTCGAATGGTCGGTACGTCGCCGAATAGCACGTGTCTCAACTGATCCATCGACTGAGTATTGATTTCAAGCGTCTTTTGTAGCAATTGGACGCTAACCAGATACTTCTTGGCAAACCACATTTTCAAGCTGGGTTTAGGCTCTGGGTAGATGCCCACGCCGACGCTCACGATCCGAATATCTTGTCGATCGTGTTCTAATGCGTGGACGGCATCTGCAATCGCATATAGGGTCGGATTGTTGGCGCAGTATCCGCCATCGATTAGTTCGATTTCCTCGCCCATCGAGGTTGTCACTACCTTCCGTTCAAAGAAAGGGTAGGCCGAACAGGATGCTTGCACGGCGTCGGCCAACGGCACGCCAAAGCCGGGCACGAAGCTCGCCGTACGTCCGTGAGCCTGCGCAACACTTGCTTTGAAAATCATCGGGCGCTCAGTTAGCCACCGTGCAGTGACAATGCCGATACCAGTCTTCACCTGATCGAACTTGGCATCGCCAAAGACATCTTGAGCCAGGGCCTGTAGGGCTCTTGTTCTCCCGGATGCTGACTTCTCTCGCATCACTGTCGGCACATGCTGTCGATACAGTTCAAGGATGGAGTCGACGCCGTGACCGAGAGCTATCAACGTAGCGATAATGGCTCCTGTGCTAGTGCCGAAAACAAGATCGAATTTCTCGTGCAGCGGGCAACCCAACATCGCCTCGATTTCTTTCAAGACGCCGAGTGTGTAGAAGCCTTTGGCACCCCCACCGTCCAGCGTAAGTAGCCGAAGGGGACTCTTTGGGGGGGCGGAGGGGCTCACGTTATTTCCAGGTTGAGAAATTCTGCCTTACGTAGGGAATGGTCGGGAACTGTGTCAATTAAGCTGAGTAATGTTGCCGCGTTGATAACTGAATAGCTGCAATTTTGTCGCTAAATAGACACGGTCGACGCCGTTTACGCAACTCATGGCTAAGCAGCTATTGAAGGCGGATCCGCGATTCGCGACGGCGGGTGCCGCAGCAACATTCGGATGAAGTCGGTATGACCAGCCCGAAATCCGATAATCCTCTGTGGCGGTGCTCCGCGAAACAATGATGGCGCCATCGTGAACTGCTGCGTTAAGATGCAGCGCTTGCTCGAAGACTGTCACGAAATCTTCTGCCAACAATATGCCGGTGGCGGGACTTGGCTCGCGCGGCATCGGGCTGCAGCCCTCAGGCAGGGTATCGCCCGTGCAAAGGCAAACGATCACCGCGGATTGTGTGTCCGTGCGTTCGCGCAGGCGAAGGAAAATACGATCGATTCTGTCTGGGGTCAACTTACTGTTTCCTTCGATTATGCTTCATTTGCTTCCCCTGCGGGCCGCCCTACGGTTGCTGATCATACTAGTTGCGGTTGGCGTGGCGCTGATGTTCGGAGCCGGTATCCTCAGCGACAAGGAGATCTTTAAGGCTGCGACGCAATTGGTTCGATGGTCCACACTCATCGTGACCGGATCAACTCTCCTTTGTTATGCCGGATGGCGCTGGATACCAATCATACAGCGGTGGATATTTCCGTATTTGGGCGGTGATTGGGAAGGTACGCTTGTCTATTCTCGCGGTACGAGCGAGGCGACAGTCCCCATTCAGCTCCTTGTAAAACACACTCTTTTCGGGATTCGTCTCTTGCTAGATAGCGCTGAGTCGACTTCCCAAACCTTAGTGGTTCATGCAGAGAAAGACCCCGATTTCGACCGCTATAAGCTCTACTACGTCTACTTGAACCAGCGGAAGGAGGGAGTCCAAGGAGCTGGTGATCGCTACCGGGGGCTGGCAGTGCTTCGTGTCGACAATGACGGCTTGCTGCTACAAGGCGATTATTTTACGGAAAACCATCGTAGAGGGACGCTCTCGTTGGCGTACAAGAAGCCAACGGCATGGTGGAAGATTTGGCGTTAAGACGTCGGGCACGCGCAGTCGAAAGCGGTTTCTGCGCGTTCTGCTAAGAACGGACTGGTTCGCTTGAGGCCCCAATGACTTCCATCTCTGATTTGCGCAAACGTCCTTTCTTCCCATGCGGTTGCCGATAGACGAACGCAGATAGGTAAATCAATGAGTAAGCCGCAAGTTGAAGCGTTGCTGGCGCGTCACGCTGCTGCGCCCCAGGTCTCGACCCGTGAGTACGTCGAGACCCTTGTGGCAGAACTCGGAGCCTCTATAGCGGGTAGGCACAAGCTGTACCTTGATACCCGCTACTGGATTCATTTGCGTGACGCGGCCATGGGCAGATCGGTACACCCCGCTCATTCTGAAATTCTTGATCTCATCCGATCACTGGTCTCCACCGGGGTAGCCATATGCCCGGTCAGCGATGTCGCCTGGATGGAGCTCTCCAAGCAACGCGACCCTGAAACACGATTGGCAACAGCTGACGTGCTTGACGAACTAAGTCTCGGCGTAGCAATTAAGTCCGAACAGGAACGCGTAGTTGCCGAGCTCGAGCAAGTCATCATGCGTCCAGACCTAGCCGCGACGCCGCCAAATCAGGGAAACCGGGTGTGGGTCAAGGCGTGCTACGTGCTTGGCATCACGGTTCCCATGGTCAAAAATTGGTCTGATGAGCAAAACCTGCTTTTTCAGAAGGCATCTGTCGATCTCATCTGGCAGCTCACTCATCGGGAGATGGCTGAAACGGAAGGTTCATTCCAGCAAGAGGCTGATCGTTTGGAGCAGGCGGCCAAAAGCATTACCGATGCCATGCGCCGCTATTCACACGAGATTCGCAGTATTCAGCAGGCCTTCGCGGCAGAGAGCGCCGGCGCTCTTCGTGCGTTCAAGAACGCCATCCAGGCGCTTATCGTCAGAGCTTTCATGAGCACAGCAAGCGACACTGGATCCGTGACAAAGGAACAGGTCGACGTGGCAACCGAACAGATGTTGTCTGGATTGGCGAATGCGTTTCGGTTGCGGCCCAAGGTTATGGCCCAGCGCGTACCATCGCTTTACGCCTACGCGATGTGCCACGCTGCAGTGCGTATGGATAGATCGCGGAAACTCAACGCACACGACCTGCTCGATATCCATCATGCAAGTTCGGGCATCCCATACCACGATGCCGTGTTCACGGAAAATCCGTTGCGTGTTCTGGTGACGGCCGGGAATATCGCGCTCGACAAGACGTTTCAGTGTGCGGTGTTGTCGAAAGAATCCGAAATTCTGGATTACCTCCGGCGGTTCCCGAATGCACAGCCCGGCTAGAGGCGGCCTGCCGGTAACAGCCAAGAAAAACGCCGGCCTCGCCGGTACAAGTAAAAGCATGGACATGAAGAAGTCAGGCTGGATGAGCGAAGCTGGCCGCACGAGCGGCGAAAGACATGCTCGCCTCGAAGAGCAACGGCTTCGCACGCGCTCACCTGTTGACATGGCGGCCGTCGCGCTCCTCAGCATCATCATCGTTGCGATGGTTGGTTGGCTGATCTATCTGCAGCGTCAGGACGAGCGTGCTGCCACCTACGTCCGTGCGCTGCAGCAGCGCCTTGCAGCTCGCGCAAAGCCGATCCATGCGATGAGCGTCCAGGGGGAAACGCTCTATACCTGCACCACCAAGACCGGCTGGATCTACACGGCGCCAACGGAAGCCGAGTTGCGCACTCTCTGCGGGTCCCAGTCGTAGTCCGACCACCGTCTCGTGCCGGATTCGTCCCAAAAGTTGACACTGTATGGATATACAGTAGTATACCTCTGACGCTAGCCGCGCCGGACGCAGTGGGAATGCGCCGCACGCTCGGCCAGCCCACGGTCGACAAGGAGGCGGCGATGGATTACTGGACGCAGGTTTCGCCCTACGGTTGGGAGCACCCGAGCGGGTGGGCCATTGCCTTGCTGTACGTGCTGGGCCAGCCAGGCTACATGCTGTCGCGCGATGCCACCATCCATGGGCCGTTTGAGTCGCTTTGGGACGCCAAGGCCCGACACGCGATTCTGGCCCCCGCTTTTTCCGCTATCGAGGTCGAGACGCCAGAGCTGGCTGAAGCCGAGCTGTGCGATTGAAAGGCGGGGGTGGGTGGGTTGCGGTAGCCCGATGTTTTCGGATCCTGAGGTGATCGGCCGCGGCGCAAACAGGCTTGCGCCCGCCCGTTGTTGCGCTCGCTAGTTTTCCGTTTCGCCGGGGTGGGGCGGGTGCGGGGTTGTTGTGTAGCGGTGCCTGCCATGAAGAATCCGGAACGGAAGAACTATCCCGCGCTCTCCCAGGCGGAGATCCGTGCCCTCTACCAGGAGAACCCGACGCGCGCCATGCGTCGCCTGGTGTGGGAGATTTACTGCCTACATGTCGTCATCAAATCCGCCGGCGCGGTGATCCGCGCGCGCCGCATGCAGGATCAGCTCATCCCAGGCGGATTCGACTATGTGCTGGACGAATTGGCCAAAGCACTCGAGCCCGAGATCTACGTCCACGAGAACTTCCCGTCGATGCACGAGATCTACGAAAGACGCAAGGCCCGCACGAGCACGAAGAAGCGTAATAAAAAAGTCTACCGGTAGTGCTCTATGATGGCGTCCATCGCAAGACTGCGAGGTGCGCATGTGTAACAACTACGAGCCTTCGGAGCTGGACCGCATCAACGCGTTGTTTCGTACGGCCGCAGAGCACTTTGATTACCGTGCCGAGTCGTACCCCGATTACGCCGCGCCGATTGTGCGCATCAACGAGCACGGGGTGCGGGACTGCGTCGTGGCCAACTTCGGTTTTGTGCCCAAACGCAGGCTACCGCCAGGTGTCAGCTATGACACGACCAATGCGCGATCCGAGACCGTCGGCGAGAAACCGACCTTTGCGAAGTACTGGAAAGCAAGCCAACTCTGCTTGGCCCCAGCTCGCGCGATATTCGAGCCCAACTACGAGGCCGATCCCAAAAAAAGCACCCGCTACAAGATCTGGTTGAAGGAGGAGCCCGACTTTGCCATTGCGGGGTTGTGGCGCGCCTGGGATGCGCGTGCTGACGGCCTGGCACCCGGCTACAGCTTCACGATGCTCACGGTCAATGCCGACGCACACCCGCTGATGCGGCGCATGCACGCGCCGAACAAGGAGAAGCGGAGCATCGTCATCGTCCCGCGCGATCGCTGGGATGACTGGCTAGATTGTCGTAACCCGGAAGTGGCCCGGACCTTCCTGAGCCTCTATCCGGCCCAGCTGATGGACACTGCGCCGGCGCCGCGGCCGCCTCGGGCCGCCAAGGCGCCATCGAGCGACCTCCTGATCTAACGCTTGTACACCGTCGTCACTTCGCGGTGGTGGGGGGTGTGGAAGCCCTTCGGTGTCAGGTCGATCATCAGGTCGCTGAAGATCTCGATTACCTTCTCATCGACCTGCACGTGCACGATGGGGAAGACGACCTGGCCATCGTTGATTGCCTCACGATAGGCGGCCGCCGGATCGCGACTACCGGACGCATCGAACAGGGTGACGGTCAGGTAAGGGGTCTTCAGCCCCTTGGGCGCCACCGTGGCACGCAAGTATAGCTGGACGTTCACCACGACGTGGCCGGGCGGCAAGATGCCGTTGGCCTGCAGGTGGGCCGCCAGCGTGTCCGCCGTGCGGTTGTTCTGCGCGAATGCGACACCACTCCAATCGTCGTCGGAAGTGCTCATTGTGGTCTCCCGGTCTTTGTAGCGCTGGTGGGCACGAACGCGTGACTACCGATACGAGGCAGGGGGCATTCAGCGCGGCCGTTTCTGTTGCACCGTTCTGTTCCATCTTACGCCTGCGTGCGCGGGTTCTGCAGGCGTGGAGAGGCCATTGCGATCGACTGTCGACTGGCGAGCCGTAGTGGTCCACCAGGCTGTGGACAGCCGCTGGCGCGGCCCGTGTGGATAGCCTGATGGACAACCCGATGGACAGGCTGCGCCTGCCCACAGGTTGCCCACGAGGCTACCCACACTTGCCCACAGCAGCACCAGTGTGCGAGCCCACATCA
>NZ_JBFBKP010000005.1:0-112512 GCF_040702285.1 Arthrobacter sp. NPDC080086 | reverse complement strand
GCTCGTCTTCTTGATCTTCATGCTCATGACGGCGGCCGAGGTTTGGCCGCGCAGGATGTGCTCGGCGCCGTGGATCCACTGCGCGAGCATCTGCGCCGCCACAACGTGCTGGCGCTGGACGAGCCGACCAACCACATGGACATGGAGTCGATCGAGTCGCTGCAGATCGCGCTGGACAAGTTCGAAGGCACGCTGATCTTCGTGTCGCATGACCGCGAGTTCGTGAGCGGCCTGGCTACGCGCATCATCGAAGTGCGCCCGGACGGCACGCTCACCGACTACCTCGGCACGTACGACGAGTACCTGCAGAGCCAGGGCGTGGAAGTTTGATCGTCGATCATTCTCTGTTCGACAAAAAGAAAGGCGGCCGGTGTGCCGCCTTTTTTGTTGCTACCGCCCACTTGGCCGCTAACTCGTCGCCTCGTCAATCAATAGATCGAGCTGGGCGATCACGTTGCCGGTATCGGGTTCGCCGCGCGTCTTGGTCAGGGCAGCCTTGAGCGTCTCGCGCAGGGCAACGAGTTCTTCAACGTTGCCGGCTTTTTCAACCTTCATCTCGAGCAGGTAGCCGCGCAGGCCGAGGTAGCGGCTGATGGTCTCGGTGTAGAACCGATACAGCCGCTGATAACCATCGATACCTTGCTCGCCCGTGGCCGAGGCTGTGGCGGGAGGCGCCGGGGCGGCCGCAACAGCAGTGTGTGGCGTGGAACTGGGCGGCGGCGGACTGGCCGGAGCACTGGTGCTGGGAGCAGCCGCGCCCGCGACATGCGCGCGGACGTATCCGCCTTGCTCCAGCTCATCGAACACCGCCCGCGTCATGCCCAGCGGCTGAAGCTGGAGCAGGATCTCGTCGCAGGTTTTTTCACCGTTGACCATCAGAAGCACGGCACGGTGACGTTGGTCGAGGTGGTTCGCGCGTGTGCGGATCTCGTCATGCCCCTTGTCGGTCTTCTGGTAGATGGTGGTGGTCATGCGATGTCTCCCTCGGCCGGCATGTCAGCGGCGCGCGCGCTGCTGGCTCTACAATAGGCTGATCATAACCGCCCGGGCGAGGCGTGAATCTTAGTCGCAACCCGGATAGCACAACGCGCAGACCGCGCATCGACCAGAGCGAGACGACCAACGATGCAGCAACGCGACAAGCTTTTCATCAACGGCAAGTGGGTGGCGCCGCAGGGCAAGGGCGTCATTGAAGTGATTCATTCGGCCACCGAAGCGGTGATGGGTACGATTCCCGAAGGCAGCGTAGCCGATGCCGAAGCAGCCGTGGCAGCGGCCCGCGCCGCATTCGACAGCTGGGCCGCCACGCCCGTTGCCAAGCGGGCGGAATACATCCAGAAGATCGCCGATGGCCTCAAGGCCCGCAGCGAAGAACTGGCGCAAATGATTGCCGGTGAAGTCGGCATGCCGATCAAGCTGGCGCGTGCCATCCAGGTGGGCGGCCCCGTCTACAACTGGGGCAATTTCGCCAAGCTGCTCGACACGTTTGCATTTGAGGAACACGTCGGCAACTCACTGGTGGTGCGTGAGCCCGTGGGCGTGGTGGGCGCTATCACGCCGTGGAACTACCCGCTCAACCAGATCACGCTGAAGGTCGCGCCCGCGCTGGCGGCAGGCTGCACGGTGGTGCTCAAGCCATCGGAAGTGGCACCGCTCAACGCGTTCGTGCTGGCAGAAGTCATTGAAGAAGCTGGACTGCCGCCGGGCGTATTCAACCTCGTCACCGGCTACGGCCCGGTGGTGGGCGAAGTGCTGGCGAGCCACCCGGAAGTCGACATGGTGTCGTTCACGGGGTCGACCCGCGCGGGCAAACGTGTGGCCGAACTCGCATCGCAGTCCGTTAAGCGGGTGGCGCTGGAGCTGGGCGGTAAATCGGCCTCGGTGATTCTGGAGGACGCGGATTTGGCAGCGGCGGTGAAGGGTACGCTGTCGGCGTGCTTCCTGAACTCAGGCCAGACCTGCTCGGCGCATACCCGCATGCTGGTGCCACGCGCCAAGTACGAAGAGGTGAAGGCCTTGGCCGCGCAGTTCGCCGAAAGCTATGTGCCGGGTGATCCCGCGCAGGAGAGCACGCGCCTGGGCCCGCTGATCTCGGCCGTGCAGCGCGACCGTGTGCTCGGCTACATCCGCAAGGGGCTGGAAGAGGGCGCGGAACTCATCACCGGTGGTGCGGAGGCGCCCGAAGGCCTGTCCACCGGTTTCTTCGTTAAGCCGACGGTGCTCGGCAACGTCAAGACCACCGACACCGTGGCGCGCGAAGAAATCTTCGGCCCCGTGCTGACCGTGATCTGCTACGACAACGAGGAAGACGCCATCCGCATCGCCAACGACAGCATCTACGGCCTGGGCGGTGGCGTGTGGTCGGGCGACGAAGCGCGCGCGATTCGTGTTGCGCGTCGCATTCGTACCGGGCAGGTCAATATCAACGGTGGGCCGTTCAACATGCAGGCGCCGTTTGGCGGCTACAAGCAATCGGGCAACGGGCGCGAGAACGGCAAGTACGGGCTGGAAGAGTTCCTGGAGTACAAGGCGCTGCAACTCAACCCCGCGCAGAACGGTTGATCGACGCGCGGCGCCCAAGAAAAACCCGGCTTCGGCCGGGTTTTTTGCGTTCGGTGCCCAGCTTACTTGCGGCTGCCGTCGGGGTTGTAGCCCTGTGCGGTGCCTTCGGCCAGGACGCGTGTCCAGACCACGTTGCGTTCGTCATCGCTCATGAACACCCAGTTGCTGACTTCCAGTTGGGTGCGCCCGCAGCCTTGGCAGACCTCGTCGAAGAGGGTTGAGCAGATGCCGATGCAGGGGCTATCGGGGCGGCCCAGCAGCGTGCTGCCGGACGCACTGGTTTCGTCGTCGGTCATGGGCGGGAAAGCGGTCGATTCGGTCATGGGGCGCTATTTTACCGGCTTCGCTTCGGCTTCGACCCTGGGCCCGGCTGCCCCGTCCGTTGGCCCACGTGATCCGCCGCCGCACACAGCGTAAGCGCGGAATTGACGAGCGCAATGTGCGAAAACGCTTGCGGGAAATTGCCGACCAGCCGCCCCACGCGCGGGTCGTATTCCTCCGCAAGCAGCCCCACGTCATTGCGCAGCGCCAGCAGCTTGATGAAGAGCGCGCGGGCTTCGTCGTCGCGGCCTTGCATGACGAGGTTGTCGACATACCAGAAGCTGCAGGCAAGGAAGACACCCTCGCCCTCGGGCAGGCCATCGGTCACGGCCTCGGTGCGGTAGCGGCGTACGAGGCCATCGACCAGCAGGTCTTCTTCGATGGCTTTGACGGTACCTCGGATGCGCGGGTCGGACGCCGGCAGGAAGCCGACCAGCGGCAGCATCAGCAGGGCAGCGTCCACTTCTTCGCTGCCGTAGCTCTGCACGAAGCAGTTGCGTCCGGCGTTGACGCCATGGGTGCAAACCTCGGCGTGGATGCGGTCGCGTATGGTGCGCCAGTGCTCTACGGGGCCTTCCAGGTTGAAGTCTTCGATGGTCTTGACCGCGCGGTCGAATGCGACCCAAGCCATCACCTTGGAATGCGTGAAATGCCGCGACGGACCACGCACCTCCCAGATGCCCTCATCGGGCGTCTGCCAGATGCTCTCCAGATGCGTCATCAACGCAACCTGCAGGCGCCAGGACGCTTCATCGCCATTGAGGCCGCCCTTGCGCGCGATGTAGAGCGCGTCCATCAGTTCGCCATACACGTCGAGCTGCAACTGCAGGGCGGCCGCGTTGCCGATGCGCACGGGTTGCGCACCTTCGTAGCCCGGGAGCCACGGTACAGTCCATTCGCCCAGGCGGCGTTCACCGGCTATGCCATACATGATCTGTACTTGCGACGGACTACCCGCGATGGCGCGCTCCAGCCATTCACGCCAGGCGCGGGCTTCGTTGTAGTAGCCGGCGTTCATCAGCGCGAGCAGGGTGAGGGTGGCATCGCGCAGCCAGCAGTAGCGGTAGTCCCAGTTGCGTACGCCGCCAAGCTGTTCGGGCAGCGATGTGGTTGGCGCGGCCACCACGCCGCCGGTGCGGTGGTACGTGAGTGCCTTGAGCGTGATGAGCGAACGCAAGACGGCCTCGGTCCATTCGCCCGCGCCCTGGCAGCGGCCAGACCACGCTCGCCAGCGGGCCTCGATGTCGACCTGCGCTTCAAGCGCATCGATGGAACCCGGCAACGGCAGATGCGATGGCGAATGCGTCAACACGAAGGGCATTGCCTCGCCTTCGCTCACAGAAAAGTCCGCCACGGTGGACAGGTTCTCGCCGCGGATGGGCGCCGGCGTGCGCAAGGTCACCATATCGGGCCCGGCGATGGCACGCAGCACGCAGTCGGGCATGTCACAGGGGGGGGCGGTGGGTGCACCGGTGGTTTCCGAGACGCGGCTGACCCACGGCACCGAGGCGCCGTAGTCAAAGCGCAGGGTCAGATCCATGCGCATCTCGACGGTGCCCGACAGCCCGCGCACGATGCGGATGAGATCGGATGTGTCATCGCGCGTGGCGGTGCCGGGCAGGCGCGCGGTCATCAAATCCGTCAGGCTGACCGTGCCGGTGTCGGTCTCAAACACCGTCTCCAGTACGAGCGTGCCAGGCAGATAGCGCCGATGCACTGTGTATACGTTGCCCTGCGGGGCGATACGCCACCGGCCATGGTCGGGCGTGCCGAGCAGCGCGGCAAAGCACGCACCCGAGTCAAATCGGGGCCAGCACAGCCAATCGATCGAGCCATCGCGCGAGACCAGCGCCGCGGTTTCGCAATCGCCAATCAACGCGTAATCTTCGATTTTCGAGGGCATTGCACTCCACTCCAGATGATCGACGAGGCCGCGACCATGCACGACAGCACCCGCACCATTCTTGAATACAACGCCGGGCGCGATCCTGAACGCCTTACCCGCAAGCTCGCCGCCATCGCGGCCGACCCGTTCTCGTTCTTTCGCGGCACCAACAACTTGTACGCTGCCTCTCTGGCCGAGGCCCCATTGCTCCATGATGCGCCGCGCACGCTGGTCTGCGGCGATCTCCACCTGGAGAACTTCGGCAGCTTCAAGGGCGACAACGGCCTCGTCTATTTCGACATGAACGACTTTGATGAGGCCCTGGTGGCGCCTTTCACGGTCGACATCGTGCGCGTGTTGTCGAGCCTGCAGGTGGCTGCACGCGGCTGGAAGCTGGCTGACGAAGACGCGCACAACCTGTGCCGCCGCTTTCTCGATACGTATGCTGCGTCGCTGGTCGATGGCAAGGCGCGCTGGGTGGAGCGCGCCACGGCCACTGGCATCGTGTACGACCTGTTGCGCGGTCTGCGCAAACGCAATCGCGCCGCCTATCTCGCCAGCCGGACCGAGCGCGACGGCAACCGCGTCAGCCTGCGCATCGATGGGCGCCGCACGTTGCGTGCCAGCAAGGAAGAGGCCCGCCGCGCCCGGCGCATCCTTGAGGCATATGGGGAACAGGGCAATGGCCACGGTCAGCGCTTCATCGCGATTGACGTGGCCCGACGCATTGCCGGCACCGGCAGCCTGGGGCTGGAGCGCTATGCCGTGCTCGCACGCCCCGAGAAAGACCCCGCCACGCTACGGATGATCGATATCAAGCTCTCCGTGCCCAGCGTCTGGGCGGATACGCTGGGCAGCGCGTGCAGTGTGGCGCCGTGGCGTAGCGAGGCCGGGCGCGTGGTGGACATCCAGCGCGTGTCGCAGGCGATTTCACCCGCGTTGCTGCGGGGGGTGGTCTATGGTGCCAAGGGCGAAAAACCGAAGTCGTACGTGGTCAAGAGCCTGCAGCCGACCGCCGACCGCGTGTCGCTGGGCACGGGCAAGCACGTTATCGCCAACCTGGACGACGCCCTGCAAACCATGGCGCGCGTGGCCGCGTGGTGCCACCTGCGCGGCTGCGGCCGGCACGGCACCGACCTGGTGGAGCGCGTGCAGGACTACGCCGCCGGCACAGCATGGCGCAAGTCAGCACTCAAGCTGGCGGCCCACGGGCGGCAGGTGTCCCTCAAGCAGTGGGCCGAATTTGCCGAGGACTATTGGCGGGCTCGCAGGGGCAAGCCCGGCTGACCCTGCGCCAAAATGCGGGCGATGGGTGCACTGATGCGCACATCACCCTCAAGTTCTGCGCCAAGGGAACCGATAGTGCGGAGGTAGCCGGCCGCCCGGCGCGATCGTCGCGCCTGCGTGAGAAGCCGTGCACGCCACTTTCGCCGCCCATGTCCGCCCGTCTGACCATCCGCACCCGTCTGGTGCTCTCGGTTTCACTCCTGTTCTTGCTCGCTTTGCTGATTGGCGCTGCCGGCTTGCTTGGGCTGCGCGATGCCAACCGCGCGCACGAAGAAACCTTCACCAACCAGTTTCCGTCCGCACTCGCGCTGGGCGAGTCTGACCTGAGCCTCACGCGTGCCCGTACGGCGCTCGACAAGGCAATGCTGTATCCGGAAGACAAGGGCGCGATGAAGCTGCTGGACCGCACCGAAGATCTGATTGCCGAGTCGGATGTCGCCTGGAAAAAATACCTGTCCCTGCCGCGCGACGCGGAAGAGGAGCGCTTGGCCAAGGACGTGGCCACCAAGCGTGAAGCTGCGTCCGGCAGCCTGCGCGACATCATCAAGGCGCTGCGCGCTGGGGACCGCGCAACGGCAGACAAGATCATGGAAAAGGGCGTCTCGGCGGCCTTCCGTGATTCCAATGATTCGAGCCAGGCACTGAGCAAGAAGCAGCTCGCGTTCTCGAAAGCCAACTACGACGCATCGCGCGAGGCGTATGCGCGCTTCCGCATGATCGTGGTCGCCGCCATCGCCTTTGCGCTGGTGGTGGCGCTGTGGTGTGCGTGGTCTTTGCTGCGCGCGATTGTGGGGCCGCTCAATGCCACGCTGGCGCAGTTCGAGCGCATTGCCGCCGGCGACCTCACGCAACCGGTGCACATTGACCGCCAGGACGAAATGGGCCGCCTGCTCGAAGGTTTGGCCCGCATGCAAAATGCGTTGACCGATACCGTGCGCCGCGTGCGTAACGGCTCGGAATCGATTGGCGCCGCCACCAAGCAGATTGCCGCCGGCAACGCAGATTTGTCGCAACGCACGGAAGAACAGGCCAGCTCGCTGGAAGAAACGGCCTCCAGCATGGAAGAGATGACCTCCATCGTGCGCCAGAATGCCGACAACGCCCGCCAGGCCAGCCAGCTGGCCGACAGCGCGTCGGACGTCGCCGCCCAGGGCGGTGCCGTGGTGACCGACGTGGTCGCGACCATGCGCGAGATCAGCGCGTCCTCGCGCACGGTGTCGGAAATCATCGGCGTGATTGACGGCATTGCGTTCCAGACGAACATCCTCGCGCTCAACGCCGCCGTGGAAGCGGCCCGTGCAGGCGAGCAGGGCCGTGGTTTTGCCGTGGTGGCTGGCGAAGTGCGCAACCTCGCGCAACGCAGTGCCGCTGCCGCCAAGGAAATCAAGGAGATGATCGAGGCGTCGCTGTCCAAGGTCGAGACCGGCAGCGCGCTGGCCGAACGCGCTGGCAGCACGATGGAAGACATCGTGTCCTCCATCCGCCGTGTGACCGACATCATGGGTGAGATTGCTGCCGCCTCCAACGAGCAAAGCTCAGGCATCGAGCAGGTCAACAAGGCCGTCACGCTGATGGACGAAGCCACGCAGCAAAACGCTGCGCTGGTGGAACAGGCAGCGGCCGCAGCCGAATCGCTGGAAGAGCAGGCGCAGGCGCTGAATGCTGCAATTGCGGCATTCCGCCTGGTCTGAGTGTATCGATACGATTTGCCGTATGCGTCGGCATGTGTTGCGATAACTTGCCTTGAGCACGGTTTCCGGTTGATATAACCGGCTGGCTCAATCAAGGAATCACACCATGCCGTTCATCATTGTCGGGTTTGCGCTGATTGGTCTGCTCGTCTACGGCGCAGTCCGGTTGTATGCAATCGTCGCTGCGGCTTACGGCGCCGTGGCAGGCAGCGCGGCGGTGCTGGTTGCCGTGACGCTGCTAGCCTGCGCGGTCATCACCCTCATCCGGCGTTACCGCGCCGTTCATGGCGTCAACGTGAAAGGGCAGCGGATCGTGTCCCTCACCGGGAGCTGGGGCCAGGTCGCAGTAGATGCCGAAAGCAAGCGCGGGACGCTGCAACTCCATGGCCAGGACGCCCGCTTTCTCTTTGCTGATATTGCCGGCGCCGATGCGGTCGAGCGCGAAGGCGCCTGGACGCTGGCGCTGCGTCTGAAGCATCAGGCGCAGGCGGAGTGGCTGATCCCGATGCGCAATCATCAGGAAGCCAAGCGCTGGGCGAAGATTTTTGCCCTGGCTGCCACGCAAGAGCTTTGATCGCAGACGGCGCGCTTACTCCGTCGTGCTCGGATTCCAGAACGCCTGGGCCACATGCGGCTGCGATTGCAGCGCATTGACGATGCGGTCCAGCTCGGCCGCATTCACGGCGGTGGACATCAGCATCGCTTCGATTTCCACATGGTCTTCGCCGAACGGCTCGACCGAGAGATCGCTGATCGGGTAGCTGGCGTCTTCCAGCAGGCGCTCCAGATCGGCCAGCGCTTCCTTTTGACGCTCGCTCGTGGAGATCACGCACATCGTGTACGTGACTTCGCTGGCCTGGTTGTCCAGCGGCGTGCGGTTGATGCGGTCCACCACGGGCCGCAGCAGGATGTTCGACGCAAGCACGAATAGCGTCACCAGAATGGCTTGACCGATCAGATCCGACCCCGCCGCCGCGCCCACCGCGGCTGAGCCCCACAGCGTGGCCGCGGTGTTCAGCCCACGCACGTTCAGCCCTTCCTTCATGATCGTGCCGGCACCCAAAAAGCCGACACCCGATACCACGTAGGCGATCACGCGGGTGGTGTCCGATGCGGTGCCGATCTGCGCGGCCATATCGACGAAGGCAGCGGCTGCCACAGCCACCAGTGCGTTGGTGCGCAAGCCAGCCGTGCGCTGCCTGACCTGCCGCTCGAAGCCGATCAATGACCCCAGCGCAAACGCCGAAGCAAGGCTGATGAACGAATCCACCAGCGTGGCGACATTGAGATGGACGAGGGCTTGCAGCGTCATCGGCAGCTCCTTATGGATGGTGACCGGAGTCTCAGTTCGGGCGCCGAGGGTTATAGCACGGCGCCATGACACGCCGTGCAGGCAGGGTAGGCCTGACGGCTACTTATAGTCCCACTGCATTTGCTCGGGGATCGGCACGGCGTCCGAGGTTTCGAGGCAGCGGTCAAGGTAAGCGAGCAAGGAACGCGGCTGGAATCCGGTCTCCTGCAGCAGCCGCGTGTTGTCGAACACGTAGCTCATGCTGGCGAACTTGGCGTACAGGTGGATGCAGCGCGCGACCAATCGCACGTTGCCGTCGCCTGTCATGCTCAGGAATTTGCGGGCCAATGCTTTTTCGGCGATTTTTTCCTGGTACACGTAGCCGGCCAGCGCCTGGGCGTCTTCTTCCGGCGTCTGGCAGCGCTTGAAGCGCGGGTACAGCGTTTCAATGCGCTCCGAGTTCGCATCGCCGGCGCTGATGTGGTACAGGTCGTGCGCCAGCGTGGGCTTGGTCGACAGCCGCACGATGGCTTCAGCGCAATCGTCCACGGGCAGGATGTCGACGCGGTCGCTCAGGCGGCAGCTGAAGGTCTCGAGCATGGCCACCATGCGCAGCATCCAGAAGATGCTGCCCGAGGGCTCGCAGCCCAGCGTGCTGTGTCCCACTACGATGGACGGCCGCACCACCACCAGTGGCAGCTCAGGCACGTCTTCGCGCAGCTTCAGCTCGGCCATCCCCTTGGAATACGTATACGGCACGGCGTGCTGCTCGATGGCCGGCACGTCCCAGCTTTCGCTGACATGACGGTTGGCCAATTGACCACACGACATGGCTGTGCCGATCTGCAGGAAGCGCTTGAGCCGCTTGCCCTGCGCGGCCAGCTTGCCGAGCGCCAGCACACCACCAACGTTGGTTTCCCACAGCGACGGGTGATTCGAGAACGTTGCCAGCGCCGCGCAATTGATGATGACTTCCGGATTGCCCAATTTGGCGGCCCCGGCATCGCGCAGGTCGAACAGCACGATTTGCGATTCGGTGATGGCGTCGAGCGCGGCCGCCTCGAACGCAAACCGGCGCAGATTGCTGCGCAGCCGCGCCAGCCCTTCGGCAGGCGTGTCACCGCGCACGGCAAAGCGCGTGTCAGCCAGCAAACCTTTGGCTGCCAGATTCGCGGCAATGGCGCCGCCTACGAAGCCGGTCGCGCCGGTCAGCAGAATACTCATGCGAAAAAACTCGAAATCCCAAGGGTGCGAAGCGGATGACCTTTCCGCTTGCAAACAGTGTTCCGCTACGACATGAGCGGCGCGCTATGCGGCATGCTCTGGCCGGGAACAGGCGTCGCCGCCCGCTCTGGGCAGCGCACGGTGCGAGGCGTGTCGGCGCGGCATCGCTGGCGCAATGCGGTGCGGCCGGAAACCCGCGCAAAACCGATCATTTATATGAATGTAACCTTTCAGGCACCTTTCGGTTAGGCCTTTTTGAGCGGTTCCTCGGGAGGGTTGACATCAGAGATGTGGTACGGCGCAGCCTGATGTCGCATTCGCGGCAATTTCGCGCGCGGCCTTGGCGCCTTCCACCTGCAGGATGGTTGGCAGCGACACGCCGTTCTTGGCGGCCGTCACCTCGGCCAGAATGGAAATGGCGATCTCTGGCGGCGTGCGGCTGCCGATGTAGATGCCGACCGGCCCGTGCAGGCGTGCCAGTTCGGCATCGCTCAGGTCGAATTCCTTGAGACGCTCGCGGCGATTGGCGTTGTTGCGGCGGCTGCCCAGCGCACCTACGTAGAACGCAGGCGTTTTGAGCGCCTCCATGAGCGCGAGGTCATCGAGCTTGGGGTCATGCGTGAGGGCGATAACGGCGCTGCGTTCATCCAGCTTCATGGCCATCACCGTGTCGTCGGGCATGGTGCGGACCATGGTGGCGCCCGGGATTGACCAGTCTTCGCAATATTCCTCGCGCGGGTCGCACACCGTGACCTGGTAATCCAGGCCCACGGCGATCTGGCACAGGTAGCGCGAGAGCTGCCCCGCACCAATCACGAGCATTCGATAGCGTGGGCCATGGATGGTGATCAGGCGCTGCTCGTCAAACTGCAGGCCGTCGATGGCGCTAGCGTGTTGCAGCAGCGTCGCGCCGGTGGCCATGTCCAACGTGCGGGCGACGAGCTGGCCGGCTTCCACGGCGTGCAGCAGGGCATCGATGCCGCTGGACGCGGTGAGCGGCTCCAGCACCAGTTGCAGCGTGCCGCCGCAGGGCAGGCCAAAGCGGTGGGCTTCTTCTGCGCTGATGCCGTATTTCACGGCTTCGGGTTTGGTGTGGTGCAGGCCTTCGCGGCGCACGCGGTCGATGAGGTCATCTTCAATGCACCCGCCCGACACCGAACCCACGACGACGCCGTCATCGCGCAGCGCGAGCATCGCGCCTTCCGGCCGGGGTGATGAACCCCACGTTTTGACCACCGTGACGAGCAGCACGCGCCGCCCCTGTTCCAACCAGCGCACGCTGGTTTTCAAGACTTCAAGATCGACGCTGTCCATGATGCGGCTCCTGCGCGTTGGCGCCAGTGCAAGGTGCGAGGGCGATACCCGGGGAGGCCAGATTATGCCCCGTGGTGCAAAAACAGGTAGGCCGCCACCACGGCCACCACGGCCACGATGATCCACGGCCACGGGTTGCGCGGCTGCACCGCCGGGCTGATGGCGGATGTGCCTTGCCGTGCACCGTGGGCCTGTAGTTCGCCGCCTGCCAGATCGGGGATGGCGTGTTCGGCGGACACGCCGTCCACGGCGGGTGCAGCGCCGAGCTCCGCTGCAAAACGCTGGAAAAACTCATCTGCCAGCTTGCGCGCGGCGCCATCGACGAGCCGCGAACCGATCTGGGCGAGCTTGCCGCCCACCTGTGCCGTGGCGGTGTAGGCCAAGCGGGTGACAGTCGGTCCCTCGGGTGTTAGCTGGACCAGCGCCGTGCCCTTGCTGAAACCAGCGGCGCCGCCCTGGCCATCGAAATGCAGCGTGTAGCTGCGCGGCGGGGTGATCTCCGACAGTTGCATGCGCCCCTTGAAGCGCGCCTTCACGGGCCCGACGGCCGCTTGCATGGCGATGTCGTAGGCAGGCGCATCGCCGTCGGCGGCAGCAGTGAGGCTTTCGCAACCGGGGATGCAACGCTGCAGCACGGCGGGGTCGTTCAACGCATTCCAGGCGGTCTGCAGGGGCACGGGCAGGAGGTGGGTCTGGGTCAGTTCCATGGGGCGGTCGATCGTGCTGGGGGGGTGTGAGACGGCGTGCGCGGGGTGCGTGTGCGGCGAGCATGCGCCAATTCCTGTTCCAGCGCAGTCAGGCTGTCGAAATGGTGAGCAGGCACCATCGCGTCGACGTGCGGCAGGATGGCTCGCACGCCACGTGCCCGGGGTTCAAAGCCCGCAAAGCGCAGCAGCGGGTTCAGCCAGACGATGCGGTGGGCGAAGCGTGCCAGACGCGCCATTTCCGCATCCAACAGGTCGATGTGTTCATGGTCGAGCCCATCGGTCACCAGCAGCACCGTCGCGCGGCCGAAGAGTGTGTGGCGCGCCCAGTGGCGGTTGAATTCCGCCAGCGCGGCGCCGATGCGCGTGCCACCAGACCAATCCGGCACAAGCTGCGCGATGGCTTGCACGGCGATGTCCGGATCGCGCTCACGCAGTTGCCGGGATACGTTGGTCAGCCGCGTGCCGAACAGAAACGCCTGGATACGCTCGCGCGATTGCACCAGCGCGTGGCAGTAGTACAGCACCGCGCGCGAATAGCGGCTCATCGATCCGGAAATGTCGAGCAGCAGCACGAGCGGCGGTGTGCGGTCGACGGGCTGGCGGTATTTCCAACCTGTCCATTCCCCGCCGGCACGCACAGCTTGGGCGGCGGTGGCGCGCAGATCCGGGTGCCGGCCGCGCGAGGCGGCTTTCAGCCGGCGCGTGCGTTCCTGCGCCAGACGCACACGCCTGCGCCGGATCATGTGTTGCAGCGCCCGCCATTCCGCAGCGTTGAGCGTGTCGAAGTCGCGCGTACGCAGGGCTTCGTTCGCAGAAAACGCCAGCGGCGCAACGACGTCATGGCGCTCGCCGTCGGGTGTGGAGGTACGCGGCAGGCTGGTCGATGACTGCGCGCGCAGCGCATCGGCCAGGCGGTTGCTGCGTGCGGCGGGTGGAACGCCGCCGCGCACCTTGGGCAGCAGCAGGGCGCGCAACTTGCCTTCCCAGTCCGGGTCACGCCAGAACACGTTGAAGGCGGCATCGAACAGCGTGCGTTCATCGGGGTGCGAGACGAGCAGGGCGGACAGCGCGGCCTTCACGTCGCCTCGGTGGCCGATATCGATATGGCTCAGCGCTTCGATGGCATCGACCGCACGTGACGGCGCCAGCGGCATGCCGGCATTGCGCAGCAGGCGTACGAAATGCGTCACGTTGCGAGAGAGCATCGGCAATGCGGTAGTGGCGTGCATGGCCTACTCCGGCAATGCGGGCGCGGCCAGCAATTGCTCGATGGTTGGCGTATCCACGCGGGCCAGGTCATCCTGATATTTGAGCAGCACACCCAGCGTGTCCTGCACCGATTGCGGGTCGAGCTCGGTCACATTCAGCGCGGCCAGTGCGCGACACCAATCGATCGCTTCGGCAATACCCGGTGCCTTGAATAGATCAATGCCGCGTAGGCGGTGTACGAAATCCACCGCGCGTTGCTGCAGGCGGGCAGCGGTTTCGGGCGCGCGTTGCGCCACGATCTGCAGCTCGCGCGCCTTGTCCGGGTAGCCGATCCATTGATACAGGCAGCGCCGCTTGAGCGCGTCGTGCACCTCGCGCGTGCGGTTGGAGGTCATGATGACCAGCGGAATCGCCTGCGCGCGCACCGTGCCGAATTCCGGAATCGACACCTGGAAATCCGAGAGCAGCTCCAGCAGAAAGGCCTCGAACGGTTCGTCAGCGCGGTCGATTTCATCGATCAGCAAGACGCGAGGCGTATCAGGGTGGTTGGGGTCCGGCAGCAGCGCCTGCAGCAGCGGGCGCTTGAGCAGGAATTCGTCACGGTACAGCGTATCGGCGCGCGGTCTGTCGCCTGCCGCTTCGGCCAGGCGCAGGGCCATGATCTGGCGCGGGTAGTCCCATTCGTAGAGCGCGCTGGCGGTATCCAAGCCTTCGTAGCACTGCAGCCGCAGCAGCGATGTACCTAGCAGCCCGGCCGCCGCCTTCGCCAGCTCGGTCTTGCCGACACCGGGTTCGCCTTCCAGGAACAGCGGCCGCTGCATGCGCAGTGCGAGAAACAGGGCCGTGGCCAGCTCGCGGCTGGCGAAGTAGCCCTGGCCTTGCAGTTGCGCGATGCAGTCGTCAATGGAGTCGACCGGCATGCCGTTCCTTGGCCAATGCGCTCAGTGGTGTTTCACCAGAGCGTGCTCGACCGCGCGTGCCGCCAGCACCGGGATCAGGTGCGCCCGATATTCCGGCGAGGCATGCAGATCGCCCACCAGATCATCGGCCGGCACCACCACGTGGCGCGCGGCTTCCGACGTGAAATTGGCCGACAGCGCCTGCTCCAGCGGCGTACAGCGAAACACGCAAGGCGCCGCGCCTGTCACGGCCACTCGCACGTTGTTGCCCTTGCGGCTGACGAACACGCCCACCAGCGCAAAGCGCGACGCCGGGTTGCGGAACTTCACATAGGCGGCCTGATCCGGCACGGGAAACTGCACCTCGGTGATGAGTTCATCTGATGCCAACGCCGTCTCGTACATGCCGAGGAAGAAATCATCCGCCGCGATGTTGCGCCGCTCGGTGACGACGGTGGCGTTCAGGCCCAGCACAGCCGCTGGGTAGCACGCCGCCGGGTCGTTGTTGGCGAGCGATCCGCCCAGCGTGCCCATGGCGCGCACCTGCTGGTCGCCGATACCGCCGGCCAGCTCTGCCAGGGCGGGCAGCATGCGGACGATATCGGCGTTCTCGGCTACGTCGGCATGGCGTGTGGCCGCACCCACGGTGATGACGCCCGGCTGCGAGCGGATGCCCCGCATGCCCGGAATGCTCGTGACGTCCACCAGCGTGGACGGTTGCGCCAGCCGTAGCTTCATCGCCGCCAGCAGGCTCTGGCCGCCGCCGAGGTACTTGGCATCGGCGTGCGTCTTCATCGCGGTGACGGCGGTCTGGGCGTCGGTGGCTTTCTGGTACTCGAAGTCGTACATGGTGGGCTCCTCTACCTAGGCCTTGGCCGCTTGGATGGCTTGCCAGACACGGTGGGGCGTGGCGGGCATCTGGATGTCTTTCACACCCAACGGCGCCAGCGCGTCGACGATGGCGTTGATGAGCGCCGGCGGCGAGCCGATCGCCCCGGCCTCGCCGCAGCCTTTGACGCCCAGCGGGTTATGCGTGCAGGGCGTACCCTTGGCGGTTTCTACCGTGAAGCTCGGCAGGTTGTCGGCGCGCGGCATGGCGTAGTCCATGTACGAGCCGGTCAGCAGCTGGCCGTTTTCGTCGTACACGCATGCCTCCATCAGCGCCTGGCCGATGCCCTGGCCAAGTCCACCGTGCACCTGCCCCTCGACGATCATCGGGTTGATGATGTTGCCGAAGTCGTCCACCGCAACGAACCTGTCGATGTGCACCTCGCCGGTATCGGGATCAACCTCCACTTCGCAGATGTACGCGCCGGCCGGATAGGTGAAGTTGGTCGGGTCGTAGAAGGCGTTTTCGTCCAGCCCGGGTTCGAGCTTGTCGAGCGGGTAGTTGTGCGGCACGTACGCCGTGAGCGCAACTTCACCAAAGGTCTTGGTGCGATCGGTGCCGGCCACGCGGAAGACGCCGTCCTTGAACTCGATGTCTTCGGCCGACGCCTCCAGCAGATGCGCGGCGATCTTCTTGGCCTTGGCCTCGATCTTGTCGAGCGCCTTCATGATGGCCGAGCCGCCCACGGCAATCGAGCGCGAACCATACGTGCCCATCCCGAACGGAATGCGGCCGGTATCGCCGTGCACGATCTCGACGTTCTCAAGCGGCACGCCCAGGCGATCGGCCACCACTTGCGCAAACGTGGTCTCGTGCCCCTGCCCATGGCTGTGTGAGCCGGTGAATACCGTGACGGAGCCCGTTGGGTGTACGCGGATTTCGCCGGCTTCAAACAACCCCGCACGTGCGCCCAGTGCACCGGCAATGTTGGATGGCGCCAGCCCGCAGGCCTCGATGTAGCAGGAGTAGCCGATGCCGCGCAGCCGCCCCTTGGCGCGCGAGGCATCGCGGCGGGCGGCAAAGCCCTTGACGTCGGCCAGTTCGATGGAGCGATCGAGCAGGGGCTCGTAGTCGCCGGTGTCATACGTCAGGCCCACCGGCGTGGCATACGGGAACGTGCGGATGAAGTTGCGGCGGCGCAGCTCCGCCGGGTCCATCTGCAGTTCGCGCGCAGCGGTTTCCACCAGCCGCTCCACCACGTAGGTCGCTTCCGGCCGTCCGGCACCGCGGTATGCATCCACCGGCGCCGTGTTGGTGAACACCGCTTTCACCTCGGCGTAGATGGCGGGCGTCTTGTACTGGCCCGCGAGCAGCGTCGCATACAGGATGGTCGGCACGCTGCTGGCAAAGGTCGACAGATACGCCCCCATGTTGGCCGTGGTGTGCACGCGCATGGCGAGAAAGTTGCCTTGCGCATCGAGCGCCAGTTCGGCATGCGTGACGTGGTCGCGGCCGTGCGCATCGGTGAGGAAGGATTCGGAGCGCTCCGCTGTCCACTTGATCGGTCGGCCGACCTTCTTCGATGCCCACGTGAGCGCCACATCTTCCGGGTACAGGAAGATCTTCGAGCCGAACCCGCCGCCCACATCGGGCGCAATCACGCGCACCTTGGCCTCCGTCAGGCCCAGCACGAACGCCGACATCAGCAGGCGTTCCACATGCGGGTTCTGGTTGGCGACGTAGAGCGTGTAGCTGTCGTCCTGGCGCGAATAGCTGGCGTTGACGGCGCGCGGTTCGATCGCGTTCGGAATCAAGCGGTTGTTGACGATATGGAGCTGCGTCACATGCGCGGCCTTGGCGAAGGCGGCATCGGTGGCGGCCTTATCGCCGTGGCCCCAGGTGTAGCAGGTGTTGTTGGGCACGTCGTCGTGCACGGCAGACCTGGCGGTGTCCGCGGTGGCGGTGTCGATCACGGCGGGCAGCTCGTCGTACTCCACGTCGATCATCTCGGCGGCGTCCTTGGCGATCTTCACGGATTCGGCCACCACCAGCGCCACCTGGTCGCCCACGTGGCGCACTTTGCCTTGCGCGAGCACGGGGTGGGGCGGCTCCTTCATCGGTGTGCCGTCAATGCTGTGGATCAGCCAGCCGCACGGCAGGCCATTGACTTTGTCAGCGGCCAGGTCGTCGCCGGTGAGCACGGCCAGCACGCCCGGATGCTTGCGCGCCGCATCGGCGTTGATGTGCTTGATGCGCGCATGCGCATACGGCGAGCGCAGGAACACCGCGTACGACTGGTGCGCCTGGACGACGTCGTCTGTGTACTGTCCGGCGCCGGTCAGGAAGCGGAAGTCTTCCTTGCGCTTGACGGCTGCGCCGATCAGGTGGTGGTTGGGTTCTGCGGGAGCGTTCATGGTGGTGTCCTCGCGTCGTGGGTCGCCTGATCAGGCAGCGTGGGCGCGGGCGGCGGCCAGGCCTTGCAGGGAGGCATCGTTGCCTTCGGCCTTGGCCATCGCTTCGGCGCCCTGGAGTACGGCGCGCACGATGTTGTGATAGCCCGTGCAGCGGCAGAGGTTGCCGTCGAGCTGTTCGCGCACCTGCTGTTCGCTTGGATGCGGGTTTTGCGCAACCAGCGCGGTGGCGGCCATGACCATGCCGGGCGTGCAGAAGCCGCATTGCAGGCCGTGGCATTCGCGGAAGGCCGCTTGCATCGGGTGCAGCGCACCATCTTTGGACAAGCCTTCGATGGTGGTCACATCCGCACCGTCGGCTTGCACGGCGAGGATGTTGCACGACTTCACCGCGCGCCCGTTCATATGCACCGTGCAGGCGCCACATTGCGCCGTATCGCAACCGACGTGCGTGCCGGTCAGGTGCAGCTGCTCGCGCAACAGTTGGACCAACAGGGTATGGGGTTCGACACTGACGGTGACAGGCGCACCGTTGACCGACAGCTTGAGGCTGATCGCCATGGGAGTCTCCTTGGGGATTGGGTCGCCGTGTGCCTGCGTCGCAGCGTCAATGCGCGCGTGGTCTGGGTATCGGTGGGCGCGGCTCTACTCAGTAAAGCACAGGCGATGGAGAAGACAACCGGGAAGCGGTCCGGGCAAAGCGGAGAGGAAAGCAATGCCGCAGCGCGCAAGAACAGGCACATGCGCGCGCCGCAGACATGACAAAGGGCCGGAAACCGGCCCTCGATTGGCACCAGGCGGTCATGACCTGGCGGGTGTGGCGGCAGGTGTCAAAACACATGGCCGGCGCACGATGCTACGGGTGTTGCGAGTACAGCGATACAGCTAGCTCGGGCACACGCCCATCGACAACAACGGCGGCTGATGACGACAGATCAGGCCTTGGCGGTGCGGTGCGTGCTGAACAGGCTCGCGATTGCCGAGAAGAACTGGGCAAACGAGAACGAGGTGCCGTTCGGACGGCGATAGTAGTAGATACCTTCGGACATTTCGCGCTCGATCAGTTCGCGTTCGAGTTGATCGGTCAGCTTCAGGTCGTTCGTGTTTTGCATGATTGGCCTCTTAGGGATTTCCCGGTTAGGGAATACCCTGACTATACACTAGATGATGCAATGCACCATACGTAGGCTTACGTATGCACCACTTCGCGTTGTTTGGCCGCCACGCTTGCGTCGAAGCGCACCACCATGGTGCGCACGCCGCTTTCGCGCCTTATTTGACCGGGATAGGCTGGCTGGCGGGCACCGGCACGGCCGTCACACTGTTCTTGGGGCTGCCCGAGATGACCTTGTCGGAATACGTGAGGTAGACCAGCACGTTGCGCTTGCGGTCCACCACCCGCACCACGTGCAGCGTCTTGAAGACGAGCGACAGGCGCTGTGTGAACATGTCGTCCTGCTGTGGCAGCGGCTTGACGAAGGTGATGTCGCCCACCTGGCGGCAGGCTACGGCGGCTTCGCTCACGTCTTCAGCCACGCCGAGCGTGCCCTTGATGCCGCCGGTGCGGGCGCGCGACACGTAGCAGGTGACGCCTTGCACGAGCGGGTCGTCATAGGCTTCCACGACGATCTTGTCAGAGCCGGTGATGCGGAAATTGGTGCTGACGCTGCCGATATCTTCGGCGCGGGAGCAGGCAGTGGCGCTCAAGGTGAGCAGGGCGACCAAAACAGGAAACCGGGTAAACGGGCGCATGGCTTTGCGTGATGAACGAGAAAAGGGCGGGTTGCAGGATCAGAGCAGCGATTCGGGCGGCCACGGCGCGGTTTCGTCCGCAAACGTGGGGCGCACGTCGCTGTGCTGGCGAGACTGTTCAATGCGGCGGTGCAGCGCATCCATGAAGACTTTCACCTTGGCGGGCATGAGACGGCGTCCGGGGAAGATGGCGTACACGCGCATTGGTGGGGACTGGAAATCGGTCAGCACCTCTTGCAGCGCGCCGGAGGCGATCAGATCCGTCGCAAACACCGAGGTGATTCGCGCGACGCCCAAGCCAGCGATGGCCGCCTGCATGCGCAATTCGCTATTGGAAGTCCGCATGCGGAAATCCAACGGCAGATTGAGGGTTTCGCCGCCGGGCGTGCGGAATTGCCATTCGGCTTCGTTCGAGACGCCGAGGCAAGGCCAATCGGCGAGTTGGTCCGGGTGGGACAGCGGCCCCAGTCTTTGCAGCAACTGCGGGGCGACCACCACCGCACGGCGCAGATCAAAGACGCGCTGCGCGACGAGGCCTGAATCTGGTAGCGGCCCGCGCGGCACCGTCAGCATGATGTCGTAGCCCTGGGCGAGCGGGTCGATCTGGCGCGGTGCGACATCCACTTCGATGCGCAGGCCGGTGTGCTCCCGCATGACTTCCAGCACCACCTCGGCAAACTGCCGTGCGGCAAATTCATATGGCATGGCAATGCGCAGGGTGCCCGCGGGCGACTGGAATGTGGCGGCCGCATCTTCGGACACTTCGCGCAGGCGCTGGAATAGGGGGCCGGCATCACGCAGCAGCGCTTCGCCGGCGTCGGTCAGGCGCAGGCGGCGCGTACTACGCTCGAACAGGCGCGCGCCGAGTTTGCCTTCCAGCCGCGACACCGCCGTGCTGACTGACGATTTGGGCAGCCCCAGCCGATCTGCCGCCCGGGTGAAGCTGCCGAGGGTGGCCACGGTGCAGAAGGTGTCCCAGTCGTTCCAGTCCGTCGTTCGCATAATTGAACAATGAATTTGTTGGCAGGCGATTTCCGCCGGTTTGCGGGCAAATTACCATCCCTGCATGAACACGCCAAGCACAGACCACACCATTTCACCCGCCCCTGCGCCGCGCCGCGCACCGGGGGAATCGACCGTCGGCAGCCGGATGGAACTGCGCATGGTGGGCATGGTGATCGGCCTGGCGACAGGCGTGGACTACATGGCCAACCTGATGTTTTCGATTGCGGGGCCGCATATCGAAGGCGGGGTGCTCGCGTCACAAGATGTGTATCTATGGGCCGTGACGGCGTATGCGGCGGCCGCCAGCCTGGCCATTCTGGTGATGGGCCGGCTGGCGGATCACATGACGTACCGCCGGCATACGTTGTTGTCGCTGGTAGTGTTCATTGCAGGCACGCTGATGTGCGCAGCGGCTGAGGGTGGCACGATGCTGATCGTGGGCCGGGCGGTGCAGGGGTTTGGCGCGGGGCCGATGCTTTCCACGTCGCGCATCTTTGTGCAGCATAGCCCTGCGCATGAGCGCCGCACGATGATGAAGGGGATGATCTACGGCATCTTCGGGCTGAGCTGCGTGTCGCCGATGCTGTCTGCGGCGCTGACCGAGCAGTTTGGCTGGCGCGCCATCTTCGTTGCGCAACTGCTGGTGGCGGTGGTGGTAGCGGGGCTGGTGGCGGCGTTCTATCCGCACCCCAAGATGCACGAGCGCAAGGGCGATTTTGCGTCGCTCGATTGGCCGTCGGCTATTGCCTTCGGGCTGGCGGCGCTGATTGCATTGCATGGCTTTCAGCAAGCGCGGTTCGTGCACCCGGATGGCTCGCCGGCGCAAGTGCTGCCCATCATTGCGGTGGCGGCGCTGATTGCCTGGATCGGCATCCGCCAGACCGGCCACCCACTGCCGTGGGTGGACTTGCGGGCCACGCTGCAGCGGCGCTTTCTGATGGGGATGGTGTTCTACGCCATCTACTACGTGTTTGCGAGCGCGTGGGGTTTTTTGTCGTCGAGCCTGCTGCAGAACGGGCTGGGGTTCCGCTATGAGACCACCGCGCAGTTGATGAGCCTGGGCGGGCTGGTGACGGTCGTGCTGGGCATCCTGAATTTCCAGTTAACAAATGTGCTGCCGCCCAAGCGGGTGCTGATCTCCGTCGGCTTTGTGCTGATGGCGGTGGCATTCCTGTGGATGTCGCATGCGGCGATGCCCGGGGGCGTCTGTGATGGCGGTGGCGCCGGGGTTTTTGATCGAAGGCATGGTGGGGATGTTTGTCGTCATCCAGGTGGCGGGGCTGACGTATGTCGATATGCCGGCCAAGGATTTCGGTCATGCGTATCAGTTCAAGGGGATCATGCGCGCCTGGGCACAGGCGTTTGGGACGATGGGGGCGACGTTGTTGTTGCAGCGCGGGCAGGCGCAGCATCGGACGGACCTGGTGGGGCATGTGAGTGCGTTTACGCCTGACTGGCAGTGGCCGCATGCGCTGCAGGGTGCGGAGTTGATTCGGATTTCTGCGGAGATTGATCGGCAGGCGGCGTTGTTGGCCGTGAGGGATTTGTTTGCCTGGGGGGCGTTGATTGCGGTGGTTTGTGCTGGTGCTATTTGGTTGCAGCGTCATCTGCGTTGATGGTGCATCCCTTGTTTCATCCCCTGCCGGGGCTGACTCACTTTCTTTGTCTTGCCAAAGAAAGTAAGCAAAGAAAGGCGCGCCCGATGCGGCGACCCCCCTCCTTGGATTTCTGTCGCGGGGAGGGAAGGGAGGCAAACTCGCTTCGCTCAGACAGGCCTCCCTTCTTTATCCTCCCCGCAACAAAAATCCAAGGCGCCGCATAGGGCAGGGCACGGCCACACCATCTGGACGCGGGCGCAACGCCAGGGGCTTGCCCGTCGCGTCAATCCAGCTTTTGTTCGGGGGCGGTGGCTTGCGGGAGCTTGCAGTTGAACGCTGGGGCTTCGTCTTTCAGGTCCAGGTGGTCCATCAGGGTGGGGGCCAGGACTTTGAGGACCTGCACGGTTAGTGCGCTGGTGAACTTGTATTTGGCGGCGTCTGCGCCGGCTACGTAGGCGACGACGGTGCCGAAGTAGCGGTCGCCCAGGTAGAAGACGAAGGCGCCGGAGCGGCTGACGACGCGTTCGGAGATGAGGCCGCCGCCGCGGCTGAACGTTTTAAAGCGGTTGTCGCCCGTGCCAGTTTTGCCCCCGATGGGGATGGGCTTGCCGTCTTTCTGGACGAAGGTGCCGGAGATGCGCTTGGCGGTGCCGCCTTCCACCACGCCCGCCAGCGCGGATTTGACCAGTGGCGGAATTTCGGGCGGCAGCACGCGTTCACCGGCGTTGGGGTCGCGGCAGAGGATGACTTCGTAGGGGGTGTTGGCGGCAAAGCGCAGGCGGTCGATGCGTACGGTGGGCAGGCGGATGCCGTCGTTTTCGATGATGCCCATCAGCTCAGCCAGTGATGCAGGACGATCTGCCGATGCACCGATGGCCGTGCCATACGAGGGCACCAGCGATTCGAACGGATAGCCCAGCCGCTTCCACATCGCGTGAATCTGCTGGAACGCTTCGATCTCCAGCATTTGCTTGATGCGCTTGTCCTGCGCGCCCTTGCGACGCGACTGCAACAGCCACTTGTACACGGCCAGCCGTTCATCGGCGCTTGCCTCGTTCACCTGCGTGAGCGTGGCCTGCGGGTGGGTCCGCAGATACGCCACCAGCCACAGTTCCAGCGGATGCAGTCGCGCGATGTAGCCGCGGTCGGCCAGATCAAAACGCTGGACGGAGTACTTCTCGTACAGCTTGGCGAGCGTTGCCTCGTCAAGCTTTGCGCCAGGTAAATAGCTGCGGATGAACGCGGCGAGTTTGCCCGGGCCGGCCTCGGGGTCGATGCTGCGGAAGATGGTCGCCAGCCGCACCGGTGTGGCATGCGTGCTCTGCACAAGGATGGCTTCGCGTTCTGCGTCGGTTTTGCCTTTGTACTTTGCGTAGAAGCGGCCCATGAAGAGCTTGCCTTCGCGGTCGGCAAAGCGTTGCAGGTAGACCTGTCGCTGGGGTGATTCGGGATCGGTCAGCGCTTCGGCGCCGGCGCTGGGCAACTGGTGCTGAAAGTAGCGCGAGATGTCGCGCATGATCCGCACGAAGACGAGGTTGACGGAGTGCTTGAGCCCCTCGCGCACCGTGAAGAATTGCGTGCCTTCCCATTTCTCGAAGTTTTCGAAACTCTGCATGCCACCGCCGGTGGCAAACCACTCGCCGGCGTTGCCGGAATATTTGCGCTCCATCGATGCATCCAGCATTGTCGCGAGCGAGCGGTCTTGCGGGTTGTCGGGCGTGTGGGCGAGGTAGTCGACGGCCCAGCGCTCGATTGGGTTCTGCACCGGGATGTTGAGCTTGCGCAGCGCCGCGGCAGGCTGGTCGGCATAGCGCTGGTGCAGCTCGGCCACGATTTGCAGATACGTCACCAGCGTGCGCAGCTTGGCCGTAGAGCCCAAGTCCAGCTTCACGCCTTCGTTGATGTCGAATGGCTTGTCGAAGGTGTCGGCCTGCACCAGCACGCGGTTGCCGCCGGGCGCGCGCTCATACAGCGTGAAGCTGTAGGTCACGCCGCTCGGGTCGCCGTGTTCAAGCATCTTGTCGCCGACGAGGCCCGCGGCTTTTGCGCGTGCAGGGTCGCGCAGCTTGCGCAGTTCGGTGGTGATCTCGCGCTGAAAGGGCGCGTCGAGCGTGCTGCTGGCCGTCAGGTCCAGCCGGTCGAGTGAATACATGCGCGAGATGCCCAGCATGCTCGCCAGGTTCACGCGCACGGCATTGGTGCCTTTGTGCTCGACCGGCGGAGGTGGCACGCGGGTGTTCAGGGCCTGCTGCTTGAGCGATTGCGCAATCGCTGCGTCGCGTAGCGCGGGCGGAATCACGCCTGTGGCGGCGAGCACGCGCAGGTAAGCGTTCGTCAGCGCTTCAAGCTCATCGAGGTTTTCCAGGTAATACGATGGGCGCCGCTGCGATACCAACAGGCTCAACGCCTCCTTGTAGGCCAGTGCACGCTCATCCAGCGACGCCTCCGAGGTGGTTGATAGCAACGCATTCACCTGCGCAAAGTCCCGGCCGTACCAGACCCAGAGCGCATCCCCAATGCCTTGAATTTCACCAAACCCGGCACGCGCGCCCAGCGGCACGGTGTTCAGATAGTCGACCACAAGTTGGTGGCGCGTGGCGGTGGTGTCTTCGCCGTTGAGGTAGGCGCGTGCGGATGCGGACGCCATCTGGCGCAGTTTTTCGCTGGGGGATTCGGTGCGGCCTTCGGGTGAGTGTCGGTACTTTTCGATTTGCGTGGCGAGCGTGCTGCCGCCGGGCGACTCGTGCGCGGTGTTGACGGTATGCAGGGCACGGTCCCACACCGCGCGCGCCAGGCGCGTCCATTCCACAGCTGGATTGCGCTTGGGATATTCGGTCTGCAGCAGCGTGCGGTTTTCGATCGCGAGCAGCGAGCTGACCAGCAACGGCGGCACCGATTTAAAACCGTCATACACGCGTTCGGGGTGGCGTACGCGGTAAATGGGGCGGCCGTCGTCGTCGAGCAGTTCCAGCCCGGCTTGGTCTTTCTCGCGGTACAGGGCGTTCAGGCCGCGGTCCATCAGCGAGAGCATGTCTTGCGACGGCACGGCTTGCTGGGCGACGAGGTAGCCGCGCGAACGCAGGCGATCAAGAAAGGTCGGGAGCTGGTGATAACCGAGGCGTTCGTCGTAGGGGCCGGAGTTCGGAAACCGCGCGGAGGCGTTCGGCCCCGGCTGGACGGGAAAGGTTTGCGACTCGCCCAGGTGCGCCAGATAGCGTGCCTGCAGGTCGGAAGTCTTCAACTCACCGGCGACGAGCCAAGCCGCGATCGCAAGCAGCACGAGCGGCACCGCGATGAGGGTCAACTTGACGAGGCGGCGTCTTCTTGTCACTCGCTACGCTCCAATCGCAGGCGGACGGGCGCCTCGTTTCAATCTAGCCCATGCGGGCCTCGTGTCCAGCGGCTTGTAACTTTGGGGCCGCTATTGCAAGCCTTACGACGGCGTGTAGTACCGAATGTTCTGCTCATCGTACAACCGGTACGTCAGGGCCAGCATAGCCTGGATGTCTTCAGATTCATCCAGCAGCCGCGTACTGAAGATAATGGGCGAGACCAGTTGCGGATCGTCGAGTTCCATATAGCAAACGTCTTCCCGCTTCAGGCCCGCCACGCTGCGCGGCACCACCGACACCCCTTCGCCAGCCGCCACCAACCCGAGGGCGATTTGCAATTCCCGTGCCTCGTAAATCTTGCTCGGTTCCAGCGCGCGATCGTGGAACAGGGCGAGCACCTGATCGGCATAGCTCGGGCGTGGCGCGCGCGGATAAATGATGAGCGTGTCGCCGACCAGATCGCGCAACGACACCTCAGGCTTTGTCCCCAGCAACGGATGACCCGAGGGCAGGGCAACCATCAGCCGTTCGTCGCGCAGCAGGATGCGCCGCACGTTCGGGTCTTCATAGCGGATGCGGCCGAAACCCACGTCGATGCGACCGTCCTTGAGCGCCTGGATCTGGTCCATGGTGGTCATCTCGTGCATGGTGAGATCGACCATCGGGTATTCCGCCCGGAAACGCCGGATGACTTTCGGCAGCATCCCGTACAGCGTCGAGGCGACAAAGCCGATCGACATGCGGCGCTCGATCTGCCCGACGCGCTGCGTCATGGAGGCCAATTCGGCCGTCTGCGCCAGCAACTGGCGCGCGTGCGCGTGGAAGAAGCGGCCGGCTTCCGTCAGCTTGAGCGGGCGGCTGCCGCGCTCGAACAGCAGCACGCCGATCTCCTCTTCCAGTTGCTGAATCTGCCGCGAGAGCGGCGGCTGGGCGATGTGCAGGCGCTCAGCGGCGCGCGTGAAATTCAGCTCTTCAGCAACGGCCACGAAGTAGCGCAGGTGGCGCAGTTCCATATCCAACCTTATAGGTATGAAGCTGATACTAAATCGGTGTTGGACGCAATAAATCGCGCTGCGTAATCTGGTTTCCAAGTTGATCGTCATCACTCTGATACCTGGAAAACATGATTCGCTCGATCGAGGCCATTCTAGTGGATGTGCCCACCATCCGTCCGCACAAGCTCTCTGTCGCCACCATGCACACCCAGACGCTGGTGCTCGTGCATGTGTGCTGCGAAGACGGCATCGAAGGCTGGGGCGAGGCCACCACCATCGGTGGCCTGAACTACGGCGAAGAAAGCCCCGAGAGCATCAAGGTCAACATCGACACGCACATCGCGCCGCTGCTGATCGGCATGGATGCGCGCAACGTGGCGGCTGCCATGGCACGCGTGCGCAAGACCATCCAGGGCAACCGCTTTGCCAAGTGCGCGCTGGAAACGGCGCTGCTCGACGCCCAAGCGCGCCGGCTGAACGTGCCGCTGTCGGAACTGCTCGGCGGCCGGCTGCGTGATGCGCTGCCGGTGGCTTGGACGCTCGCCAGCGGCGACACAAAGAAGGACATTGCCGAGGCAGAAGCGATGCTCGCCGAGCGCCGCCACCGCATCTTCAAGCTGAAGATCGGCCTGCGCCCGGTGGCCGACGATGTGGCCCACGTGCTGGCCATCAAGCGCGCGCTGGGTGACGCGGTAAGCGTGCGTGTGGACGTCAACCAGGCCTGGAGCGAACTCGACGCCGCCAACGGCATCGCGGCACTGCAAGCCGGCGGCATCGACCTCATTGAACAACCCGTGCGCGCCGAAAACCGCGCCGCGCTGGAACGCCTGGCCCGCCAGTTCGCTGTGCCGATGATGGCCGACGAAGCGCTGCATGGTCCGCTGGATGCGTTTGAGCTGGCCTGTAGCGCCAGCGCCGATGTCTTCGCCGTGAAGATCGCCCAATCCGGTGGCCTCGTCCCTGCCATGCAGGTGGCGGCCATCGCGCAGCTTGCGGGCATCAGTCTGTATGGCGGAACGATGCTCGAAGGCGCGGTCGGCACGGCAGCTTCGGCCCACGTGTTTTCCACCTTTGGCGACCTGCAATTCGGCACCGAGTTGTTCGGCCCCTTGCTGCTCACGCAAGAACTGCTGACCGAGCCGCTGCAGTACCGCGATTTCATGCTGCAGGTACCAACAGGCCCCGGCCTCGGCATCCAGATCGACCGCGACAAGTTGACCCGCTTGCGCCGGCAATAAGAGCACCAAAACCAAACAACCCCGCCAAGGAGACCGCAATGCTGTTCCACGTCCGCATGGATGTTCACCTGCCGGCCGACATGCCCGCCGATGTCGCCGACGAGATCAAGACGCGCGAGAAGGCCTACTCGCAGGAGCTGCAGCGCAGCGGCAAGTGGCGCCACATCTGGCGCCTGGTTGGCGAGTACGCGAACGTCAGCGTCTTCGACGTGCAAAGCAACACCGAGCTGCACGACATCCTGACCGCGTTGCCGCTGTTTCCGTACATGCAGATTGCCGTGACGCCCCTGTGCCGTCACCCGTCGTCCATTCATGACGATGACGCCTGAGTCTGAAAGATCGCCCGGACATTTCCCCAAAAGAACCCAGTGGAGACACCCATCATGAACGCACGCGTATTCCAAACGAAAGAAGTGCAGGACCTGCTGAAGGCCGCCACCAACCTGGACGGCAACGAGGGCAATGCCCGCCTGAAGCAGATCACCCACCGTCTGTTGGCCGATCTGTTCAAGGCCATCGATGATCTCGACATCACGCCGGATGAAGTCTGGGCGGGCATCAACTACCTGAACAAGCTCGGCCAGGATGGCGAGGCGGCACTGCTCGCTGCCGGTGTGGGCCTGGAGAAGTACCTCGACATCCGCATGGACGCTGCGGACGCGGCACTTGGCCTCAACGGTGGCACGCCGCGCACGATCGAAGGCCCCCTGTACGTTGCAGGCGCAACGGTGCGCGATGGTGTATCCCGCATCGACATCGATCCGGACCCGGCTGCGGGCCCGCTGATCATCCACGGCACGGTGACTGGCCCGGGCGGCAAGCCGGTGGCCGGCGCGCTGGTCGAGTGCTGGCACGCGAACTCGAACGGCTTCTACTCGCACTTCGATCCGACCGGTGAGCAGAGCGCGTTCAACCTGCGCGGCGCAGTCCGAACCGGCGCCGACGGCAAGTACGAATTCCGCACGCTCATGCCCGTGGGCTACGGTTGCCCGCCGCAGGGTGCGACCCAGCAACTGCTGAACGGGCTTGCCCGCCATGGCAATCGTCCGGCGCACGTGCACTTCTTCGTCTCCAGCGACGGCCACCGCAAGCTGACGACGCAATTCAACATCGAAGGCGATCCGCTGATCTGGGACGACTTCGCCTACGCCACCCGCGAAGAACTGATTCCGCACGTGACCGAGAAAACCGGCGGTGCCGCGTTCGATCTGAAGACCGATGCGTACAAGGACATCGAGTTCAACGTCGTCCTGACGCCGCTGGTACAGGGCAAGGACAACCAGCGCGTGAACCGCTTGCGCGCCTCGGCCGAGGCCTGAGACCCGATGCCTCAACGTGGAGACGACCATGTCCGCCTTGATCGACAAAGCCAACGAACTGGATCACCTGCTGTCAACCGCGGTGGTGGATGACGAAGCGGCGGGTATTTTCCGCTGCCGCCGAGACATCTTTACCAACCCGGATTTGTTCGAACTGGAGATGAAGCACATCTTCGAGAACAACTGGGTGTATCTGGCGCACGAGAGCCAGATTCCGAACAACAACGACTACTACACCACGTGGATCGGCCGCCAGCCGATCGTCATCACCCGCGACAAGACCGGTGAGCTGAACGCCGTCATCAACGCTTGCGCACACAAGGGCGCCATGCTTTGCCGCCGCAAGCACGGCAACAAGGGCAGCTTCACTTGCCCGTTCCATGGCTGGACGTTCTCCAACACCGGCAAGTTGCTCAAGGTGAAGGACGAAAAGACCACCGAGTACCCGGTGCAGTTCAACACGCATGGCTCGCATGACCTGAGGAAGGTCGCACGGTTCCAGAACTACCGCGGCTTCCTGTTCGGCAGCCTCAACGCCGACGTGCTGCCGCTCGAGGATTACCTCGGCGAAGCGCGCGTGATCATCGACCAGATTGTCGATCAGGCGCCGAACGGGCTCGAAGTGCTGCGTGGCAACTCGTCCTACATCTACGAAGGCAACTGGAAGATGCAGATGGAGAACGGCTGCGACGGCTACCACGTGAGCACCGTGCACTGGAATTACGCCGCGACGATGGGCCGACGCAAGGAAGGCGGCACCCAGGCCGTGGATGCGAACAGCTGGAGCAAGTCGGTAGCTGGCGTCTATGGGTTCGAACACGGCCATATCCTGCTGTGGACCAAGACGATGAACCCGGAAGTGCGGCCGGTCTATGCGCACCGTGAGGAAATCCAGGCACGCGTGGGCGAAACCCAGACGGACTTCATCGTCAATCAGACCCGCAACCTGTGCCTGTATCCGAACGTGTTTCTGATGGACCAGTTCAGCACGCAGATTCGCGTGGTGCGGCCGATCAGCGTCGACAAGACCGAAGTCTCAATCTTCTGCTTTGCGCCGAAGGGCGAGAGCGCCACTGACCGCGCCACGCGCATCCGCCAGTACGAAGATTTCTTCAACGTGACCGGCATGGGCACGGCTGACGACCTAGAGGAATTCCGCGCCTGTCAGAACGGGTATGCCGGCACCACGGCGCTGTGGAACGACCTGTCGCGCGGCGCGCCGCTGTGGGTACATGGCCCCGACGAGAACGCCACGAAGATGGGCTTGAAGCCGCTCATCTCGGGCGAGCGCAGTGAAGACGAAGGCTTGTTCGTCTGCCAGCACGAATACTGGGTGCAAGTCATGCGTGACGCATTGAAGAAGGAATGCGAAGGGGTGCCAGCATGAGCGCCGATTACCAGAAGATCTGCGCCGCCCTGTACCGCGAGGCGCGGCTGCTTGACGACCGCCAGTGGGACGCCTGGCTGGAGTGCTACGCCGAAGACGTCACGTACTGGATGCCCGCCTGGGATGACGACGACCAGTTGACCGACGACCCGCAGAGCCAGATCTCGTTGATGTACTACCCCGATCGCTGTGGGCTGGAAGACCGCGTCTTCCGCATCAAGACCGAGCGCAGCGGTGCATCGACGCCGGAGCCGAGAACCAGCCACGGCATCACCAACGTGGAAGTCATGGCCGAGCGCGACGGTGAGGTCGACGTGCGCTACAACTTCCACACCCTCAGCCACCGGTACAAGACCACCGACCACTTCTTCGGCACGATGTTCGTCACCCTGCGCAAATCCGGTGACGACTTCCTGATTGCATCCAAGAAGATCGTCCTGAAGAACGACTACATCCGGCAGGTACTCGACGTCTATCACGTCTGAGATCGCACCCACGTATAGGACACGCGCAAGAGGCAGCGGAGGTATCCCATGTCCAGTTTCACAGTTGCATTGAATTTCGAGGACGGTGTCACGCGGTTCATCGACTGCAAAGCGGGGGAAAAGGTGCTCGACGCCGCCTTCCGCGCCAAGATCAACCTGCCGATGGACTGCTCCGATGGCGTCTGCGGAACCTGCAAGTGCCGCGCCGAGAGCGGCAGCTACGACCTCGGTGACGATTACATCGAGGACGCCCTGACCGAAGACGAGAAGAACACCGGCCTCGTGCTGACGTGCCAGATGGTGCCGCAAAGCGATTGCGTGATCGCGGTGCCGACCACCTCGACCACATGCAAGACCGGGCAGAGCAGCTTCGGCGCAACCCTGTCGAAAGTCGAGTTGCACAACGATGCCGCCGTCGTGCTCGAACTGGATGTGGATGCCACGGCGCCGGTGTTCCTGCCTGGACAGTACGTCAATATCGGCGTGCCCGGGAGCGGTCAGCACCGTTCGTATTCGTTCTCATCGGCGCCCGGCGAAGCGAAGGTCAGCTTCCTGATCAAGAAGATTCCCGGCGGTGTGATGAGCCACTGGCTCGAAGCCGCGCGGCCGGGCGACAAGCTCGATCTGCAGGGGCCGCTGGGCAGCTTCTATCTGCGCGAGGTGCAGCGTCCGCTGTTGTTCTTGGCTGGCGGCACGGGCCTCGCGCCGTTCCTGTCGATGCTCGAGGTGCTGGCGCGCGGCCATTCGCAGCAGAAGGTGCATCTGATTTATGGCGTGACCCGTGACCTCGACCTCGTGCAAGTCGATGCGCTCGAGGCCTATGCGGCGCGGTTGCCGAATTTCAGCTACGCCACCGTCGTGGCCGACGCCGCTTCGAGTCATCCGCGCAAGGGTTGGGTGACGCAGCACATCCCAGCCAACGCCCTGAACGATGGCGACGTGGACGTCTACCTGTGCGGGCCGCCGCCAATGGTCGACGCCGTGCGCACCTACTTTGACGACGCAGGCGTGAAGCCCAACAGCTTCCACTACGAGAAGTTCACGCCCAACGCCACACCGAACGCGAAGGCAGCATGACCATGCAACGATTCTCAGGCAAGGCCGTCGTCGTAACCGGCGCGGCGCAAGGCATCGGGCGCGGCGTCGCGATGGCCGCAGCGGAAGAGGGCGCCCAGGTGCTGCTGGTGGACCGCGCGGAACTGGTCTACGAAGTGCAGGCTGAGATTGCCGCAGCGGGCGGCCAGGCCCACGCCGTCACCGCCGATCTGGAAACCTACGCAGGCGCCCAGCATGCCGTGCAGACCGCACTCGACACCTTCAGCCGCATTGACGTGCTCATCAACAACGTCGGCGGCACGATCTGGGCCAAGCCGTATCAGCACTATGAAGAGGCGCAGATCGAAGCGGAGATCCGCCGCTCGCTGTTTCCAACGCTGTGGTGCTGCCGTGCGGTGCTGCCGCATATGGTGGAGCGTAGGCAGGGCGTGATCGTCAACGTGTCATCCATCGCCACGCGCGGCATCTACAGGATTCCGTATTCGGCGGCCAAGGGCGGTGTCAACGCGCTCACGGCCAGCCTGGCGCTCGAGCATGCGGACGACAACATCCGCGTCAACGCTGTCGCCACGGGCGGCACGGAGGCGCCGCCGCGCAAGATCCCGCGCAACGCGGCGCCGCTGTCGGAGCAGGAAACCGTCTGGTACCAGGGCATCGTCAACCAGACCATTGCCAGCAGCCTGATGCACCGCTACGGCACGATCGACGAGCAGGTAAGGGCGATCCTGTTCCTGGCTTCGGATGAAGCCTCGTACATCACGGGGACGGTGTTGCCGGTTGGGGGCGGGGATCTGGGCTGACCACGCTGGTCGTACGCCCCAAAACAAAAACGGCGCCGATGCGCCGTTTTTCCTGATGTACTGCTGGAGCGGGGATTAGCCGATATACGAGCCGGACTTGCCAACCACTTCGGCGTTTTCCAGGTTGTCATCCCAACCGTTGCGGAAGTAGTTGAACACGGCGCGCATCAGCGCCAGCGGCTTGCTGTCGGCGGCTTGTGCCTGCGCTTCGGCGGCGAACTTCGGGGTGTAATAGGCTTGCTGGATCATGATGTTGTTCTCTCTAGGGTTTTCCCGAGTATAGGGTTATCCCTAGGAGGCGGCAATGTCCGGCGCCATACTTTCAGTACATTCTGAATATCACCCGCTCCTGATGGGCAGCCAGTCCCGGCAGATGACGAAAAAGGCGCTTCGCCGCATTTCCCGAATTTTTTTTTGCGCAAAGATCGCCACAAGACCGCCGACGTTTTGCCGAAAAACATTGCTTCATCGTGCTTTATCGGTAATTTTTATCGCAAAAAGCGCTGATTTGTCCGCTTGTTGATTGACCGGCAAGCCGCCTACCATACGCCGCCATGTGCCGGCCCCGTTCTGCTGCATCGCGGGGCCGGCGTTGCTACTTGGAGGTTCGTATGGCGTATCCCCCCATCCCTGTCTCAGTTGACGGCGCGCAAGGTGCCCGCTCGGCCAACGCGGCGTGGCAGGCGCGCAGCCGTGCGGCGGTCTGGCATCCGTGCACGCAAAACGCGCGGCTTGATGCCATGCCGCCGTTGCCCATTGCGCGCGGCCGGGGCCCATGGTTGATCGACTTTGATGGCAAGCGCTATCTGGACGGCACCAGCTCATGGTGGGTGAACCTGTTCGGCCACGCGAATCCGCATATCAATGCGGCGCTCAAAACGCAGCTCGATTCGCTTGAACACGTGATGCTGGCCGGCGCCACGCATCGCCCGGCGGTTGAACTGGCCGAGCGCCTGGTCGACCTGACGGGGGGCGTGCTCGGCCACAGCTTCTTCGGCTCGGATGGCGCCTCCGCCGTGGAAATCGCGCTCAAGATGAGCTTCCATGCGCATCGGAATGCCGGGCAGGGTGCCCGCAGCCGCTTCGTCTGCCTGGAACACGGCTACCACGGTGAAACGCTCGGCGCGCTGGGCGTGACCGACGTGGCGATCTTCCGCGATGCGTATGACCCGCTGATCCTGCAATCGCACCGCGTGCCTTCACCCGACGCTCGCCTGGCCGGCCCGGGCGAGACCGCCGCCGACGTTGCCGAACGCGCCCTGGCGGCTTTGCGCGATTGCCTTGCCAGCAACTCCGGCACCATCGCCGCCGTCATCATCGAGCCGCTGGTGCAGTGCGCCGCCGGCATGGCCATGCACGACGTGAGCTACCTGCGCGGTGTGCGTGCGCTGTGCGACGAGTTTGGCGTGCACTGGATTGCCGACGAGATTGCCGTGGGCTGTGGTCGCACCGGCACCTTCTTCGCATGCGAGCAGGCCGGCGTGTGGCCCGACTTGCTGTGTTTGTCCAAGGGCATCAGCGGGGGGTATCTGCCGCTGTCGATCGTGCTGTCGCGCGATGCCATCTACAACGCCTTCAACGACGATGCGCCCGTGCGCAGCTTCCTGCATTCGCATTCGTATACAGGCAACCCGCTGGCATGCCGTGCGGCGCTGGCCACGCTGGATTTGTTTGCGGAGGAAGACGTGTTCGCGCGCAACCGCGTGACTGCCGCACGCATCGCCCAGGGGCTGGCACCGTTGTCGCACGACGCGCGCTTCGCGCATCTGCGGCAGACGGGAATGATCACTGCGTTCGACGTCCACCCCGAGGTGGCCGGTGCGCGCTTTGCCGAGCGCTTTGCACTGACGGCGCGCACGCATGGGCTGCTGCTGCGCCCGATCGGCAACACCGTCTATCTGCTGCCCCCCTATGTGCTGAGCGACGAAGAGACCGACACGTTGGTCGAACGCACGCTACAGACGCTGGAAGATACGCTTGCCCAGGCCACTGGCGAAACGGAAGGACACACCTATGCGATTGCTTGACGACCTGCAGGCCGGCCTCGATGCCATTGACGCCGCACACTTGCGCCGCGTGCGCCGTACCGCCTACAGCCCCACCGACCGCAGCCAGCGCACCAGCATGCCGGGCGGTGAGCCGCGCGACATCCTCGGCTTTTGCGGCAATGACTACCTTGGCCTCGCTGCGCATCCGGCATTGGCTGAGGCCGCGACGGCGGGCGTGCGGCAGTACGGCTTCGGTAGCGGCGGGTCGCACTTGGTGAGCGGCCATTCGGTTGCCCACACGCGATTGGAAACGCGCATGGCTGCGCTGCAGGCGCCGCACATCCCCGAGGCAGATGCACTGTTCTTCTGCACCGGCTACATGGCCAACCTGGCCGTGGTGAGTGCCATGGCACAGGCCGGCGGCATCCAGCCCTCGCAGGACTGCACGGTGTTTTCCGATGCACTGAACCACGCTTCGCTCATTGATGGCGCGCGGTTGTCGCGGGCACCGGTCAAGGTTTATCCGCACGCTGACGTGGCTGCATTGGACGCGCTGCTGGCCGCCAGCACGAGCCGCAACAAGCTGATCGTCACCGATGGCGTGTTCAGCATGGACGGTGACATCGCGCCGCTGCCCGAACTGCTCGCGCTGGCCGAGCGTTACGACGCCTGGCTGATCGTGGACGACGCTCACGGCCTGGGTGTGGTGGGAAAGAACGGCGCGGGTGTGTTGTCGCACTTTGGGTTGCGTTCCGAGCGCTTGGTTTATGTCGGTACCTTTGGCAAGGCGGCGGGCGGTTCGGGCGCGGCCATCGTGGCGCACCGCATGGTGATCGACTGGCTCATCCAGCGTGCGCGCACCTATATCTTTACGACGGCCACGCCGCCGGCGATTGCGTGCGCCGTCGAGGCGGCACTGGATGTGATTGCGAGCGAGGAGGGCGCTGAACGTCGTGCCCGCCTGACCCGCCACATCGCCGTGTGGAGTGCGCATGCGCAACGCCTGTCGGCACGCTTTGGCTGGGAATGGATGCCGTCGCCCACGGCCATCCAGCCGATCGTGATTGGCGAAAATGCCCCCGCACTGGCCCTGGCCGCCGCGCTGGAACGCGAAGGCATCCGCATCGCCGCCATCCGCCCGCCCACGGTGCCGGTGGGCACCGCGCGGCTGCGCATCACGCTGTCGGCGGCGCATACGGATGCGGACATCGAGCGGTTGGCGCATGCCCTGGAAGCGGCCGGCCAATCGCTGCAACCGGCAAAGGCCGCTTGAGATGCCAACCCGCTTTGATTGCTTCGTCACCGGCACGGATACGGAGATCGGCAAAACGCTGGTCAGCGCGGCATTGCTGACCAAGTTGGCCAATGCCGGTTATCGCACGGCCGGGCTCAAGCCAATTGCTGCCGGTACCTTGCCTGACCAAGCTGAGCGATCCAACGAAGACATTGAGCAGTTGCGTGCAGCTGCCTCTGTCGACCTGCCGGTCACAACGATCTGCCCGTGGTTGCTGGACGCTCCGATGTCGCCACACCTGGCCGCTGCGCGCGAGGGCTTGACGATCACGCTGCCGCCGATTCTCGACGCCTTCGCGCACGCCAAAACCTTGTCGGATGCCGTGGTGGTGGAGGGCGTGGGCGGCTTTCGCGTACCGCTGTCGGACGACTTTGATACGGCGGAGATGGCGGTGGCGCTCGGCTTGCCCATCGTACTGGTGGTCGGCCTACGCCTGGGCTGCCTGAACCACGCCGCACTGACCGCCGAGGCCATTGCGGCGCGTGGGCTGCACCTGGCTGGCTGGGTCGGCAACGTGGTCGATGCGTCCATGGCGGGCTTGGATGACAACGTGGCCACCCTGCGCCGATGGATCAGCGCGCCGCATCTGGGCACGATCCCGCGCCTGCCACGCGCGGACGCGCACCTTGCTGCCACGCACCTCGACATCGCCCCGTTGCTAGTCCGCTGAAGGATGGCGCAGCGCTACACTGTTCCGCTTGAATGGACGCGATGGAGACAGCTGTCATGCGCGCAATGCGTTGGCTGACGGTAGTAAGTGTGATGGTGGTGGCTGTGGCAACGGCCGGATGTGCGGCATTGGAATCTCCGGTCACCAAGGGGCAGCGGCTCGTTGGCGCCGACGAATCGGCCGTGCAGGCGCAGTTCGGCCCCCCGCGCGAGACGTATCCGCTGGACGGCGGCACGCGCTGGTTGTATCCCACCAAGCCCTACGGCCAGTTCACCTACGCGGCGGACTTTGACGCGAGCGGCAAGCTCATCGACTTCAAGCAAGTACTGCGCAGCCTGGAATTTGCCCAGGCCAAGGTCGGCGTCTGGACCAAGGACGATGTGCTGCGGCATTTCGGCCAACCGGTCGAGACGGCGTACTTCCCCCGTATGGATCGGCTGGTCTGGTCGTACCGCTTCAAGGCGGACGATGTCTGGCCATCATTGATGCACTTCTACTTCGACCCCGCCGGCGTGCTGCAACTCACGCAAATCACGCCCGACCCGCTGTACGACCCAGACCGCCCACGGCTCTTCCGCCGGTAGTTGATGTGGCACAAGCGGCTTGTGCGCTCAGGGTTCCTCCTGCGTTGCGTGCTTGGCCGCGCGACCTAAGCTAGAGAGCAGGGGAGGCAGACGCCGCTGGCGTTGGTCGACAGCAACCCGTCATGAGAACGGGCGCATCGTTGGGGGTGCATCATGCTGACGCATCACTGGGTCGACATCGACCCGCTTGAAGCGGAGCGCCATCCGCTCTACGGCATGGCCGGCTGGCTGCCGTGGGTAGTCGCCGTGGCCATTGCCGGGCCAACGTGGGTGTTCTGGCAGGGCTTGTCGGTCGACGCCTTGCAGACAGCGGGCGCCGATCTTTTCAATGCCGACACGCCGGGCAGCGGGGCCATCAACCTGACCATGCTCTTGTATCTCATCTCTTGCGTGACGGTGCTGGTCCTGGCCACCACGCATGACAGTGCGTTCCGACGCGCCATGATTGTGCATATGGCGCTGTTGCCGCCGATGATCGGGTTGACGCTGATGGCTGGCGGTGTGCCGGGCGCACAGTCCACGCTCATCCTGGGCATCGGTGTGGCAGTGGCGCTCCTTTGCACTTGCGGTGTTTATCTGCAGGTGTCTCGGCGCGTGCGGGTCACCTTTGAGCTACGAGATCGGATGCACGGTGAGCATGCAGGGTTCAGGCGACGCCACGGGGCCGCAACCGGTTGATGGGCATCACCATCACGTAGTTCCGCCGCCAATTCATCGCTCGAACCGGAACGTCTGGACGCTCTGCACTGTGGCGTCATCCGTTCCGACAAGTACTCAATCAATCAACGCAAAGCGCGGCACCTGCTGGCCGTCCACTTCGACCATCTCATGAAACATGGTGGAGGGGCGCGTCCAGATCGTGCCGTTGGCGGCACGGTACACCGTCATCTTGATGGTGGGATCGGGCTCGTACGTGGCCTCGCACAGCCATTCGTATTCGCCGCCCTTGTAGTGGCGGTAGCGGCGTGCCGGGGTGTTCTGCATGGACGCCTCAGTGCTGCGTGGGCTTGTCTTCGTCATCGACATAGGGCGTGTGCTTGCCCTCTTGCGTTTGCGCGCCGAGTTTGGCGTTCTCCATGGCGTCTTGATACGCCAGCATGGCAGCGGCCACGGCTTCGGGCTCGCCATTGAAGGAGATCACGCTTTCGCCGCAGTTCGGGCATTCGCCGCCGAAGATGGCGTGGATACCGGGCATATCGCGCGGCTCCATGCCTTCAAATTCGGTAAAGGCGGTCTGGCAGGCGCCGCAGACCAGCTTTTCTGGGCGCAATGCCTCCAGCCGGCTTTGCGCCTGAGAAATGCGTTCGGCTTGCGTGCCGCGTCGTTTGGCTTCGCCCATGGTGGTCTTCCTGTGTTCAGAGGTGGAGGAGGGGATCATACCGAACTGGCGTGGCAGCACGCGCTCAAGCGGTCTCAGCGTGACGCTCGTCAACTGGCTGGGGCGACCCGGCTGGTATAGTGCGCCCCCTTATCCGCTATCTGCTTTCCCGTACGCCATGCCGACCATTCCTGCTTGCCCGCAATGCGGCTCTGAAAACACCTACCCAGACGGCGACCTCTACATCTGCCCGGATTGCATGCACGAGTGGAACCCGGCCGCGCAAAACGAAGAGGTGGAAGCCGAGGCCGTCATCAAAGACGCTAACGGCAACCCGCTGGCCGTGGGCGACTCGGCCACCCTCGTCAAGGATCTGAAGCTCAAGGGCGGTTCGGGCACGCTCAAGGCCGGCACCAAGATCAAGAACATCCGCTTCGTCTCGGGCGACCACCCGATCGATTGCAAGATCGATGGCGTGAGCTATCTGCTCAAGCCAGAGTTTTTGAAGAAAGCGTAAGCAGCCACACCGACCGGACACCCAGGTCATCGGTGTGGCTTCCGTTCAAGATTGTCTGACTCCTGCGGCTGCGCCAGCCAGCGCCGTCGCAAAATCACGGTACGAGCGCAGCGGGCGGCCGAGGATGCGGGTCAATCGCTCCACATCGCCGCCTCCGGCACCATGCCATCGCTGACCTAGCGTTCGGCCATCAGGCGCATTTCATACGCCATTCACTTCGGCAGGAAGTTCGCCACGTTTTGCTCGAACCCGGTAGGGGTGTCACCGGCATAGGCAACAGGGCGATCAAGAATCTCTGAACTGGGCTGTGACCATCCACAAGTCTAGCTATGACCGAGATGCTTGACTGCTGCATTACGAACTCTTTCTGGTGATTGCGGCGACCATGCCAATGTGATTGTGGTCCACCGCAGCTCGGGTAGCCTCTGTCACCTCAACGTCGAAGTTCTTCCAGTCGCCAGAAATGTAGATGCGGTCGAGCTTCCAATCTGAAAAGCCTCCTCCCGCAAAGATGCACTTTGCGTTCAACTCTTCGACCAGGTATTCATCATCGGCACGATTGAAGTCGCCAATCCATAGGGTTGGTTGTTTCTGCTGGTACTTGAACCGGGGCTCGGAAGTTAGACGCGTCGCTGCCGCGCGCAGTGCGAGGGTTGCCACGCGTTCGTTTCCTGACTTGAGATGAACGAACACGATTCGAATCCCCTCCCGCGCAAGCTGAAACGTCACCATGGGGCGGACTTGTTGCAGCGTTAGGTCGAGGTCAAACACGTCCGTGATGACGCGGAGGCGACCGTCCGAATCCTTGGCCTGTATGGACATAGTGGGTACACCGCCTTTCCAGACCTCCTGAAAACGAGGCTTTACAGCGGGATTCTCCGCGATCAGAACGACGTCGTAGTCCTGATAGGGGGGCGTGCCATACTCGCCGCGGCTGCCTTGGTTCATGTAGAAAAGTTTCACGACGCTCGCTCCGATGTTTTCCATGAGCAGTGTAGGTAGCGGACGGTTGGGATTGAATAGGCCGGGCGTCACGGCGGCGACCCGTGCCGCTACGCCGGTTGCACATGAACGGTTAGGTCGTTCCATGCAGGTCGTTGGTGGCAGCCACGTGGTTTTTTATTTTACATAATACCGATTATGGGAATCTGAACCGAGGGAAAGACCCACCTGAGACGGGTCCACAAATGAAGCCTCCAGCACTAAAACTGGAGGCTTTTTCTTTGCCTATGCAAGACCCTTCAAAGCGCTGGGCCAACCCCGCCGAATTCGACTATTGGGCCAAGGTCTACACCGTCAAAGTCCTGTCCAAGAAGCTCAAGCGCACACCCCGAACCATCCGCGATTGGCTCCGAGGCGCACGCCCAATTCCAGCCTGGACTGTTGCAGTTTTGCGACTCTCAGAGATTGACGCCGAAGCTTACCGCCGCAGCCTGTACCCGATGCACAAGCGACGACAGCTTCCCCTCACACTGCCAGACGATCCGAACGGATGTCAGCCAGCACACGATCCTGCTCAGTCTCAAACGGGCTAGGCGGCCCAAAGAAATGCCCCGGCCGTGGGCCTGTAGCCATCCAGAACGACCCATCACGAGCGCTCACGTAGGCCACCAAGTCATGCACCCCAAAATCCCGGTGCAGATCGGCCAAGATCGGCTTGAGCGCCTCATACATCGACGGATAGTTGCCCCAGTTGCCGTACACCTGCCGCTGCGGCACAACGATGCCACGCGAGGTCCAATAACGCTTGCGGTTCAACTCATGGCCATCAACGTCTTTGCCGATGTACTTGGAGATGTAGTCGGCCAGCTTATGGACCTCCCAGGCACCACGACCCTTGCCGCCGTTGGGGTTGCGAATGTGGCAATACCCCTTGCCCTTGCCGCCCACGACACGCAGCCATGCGCGAATCGCAAAGTGTCTGGCCACCCGACCCTCTACCGCGATGTGAAGGTGCCATGCGCCCCGTTTCTGAAGCTCCGGGACGGCCACATAGTGGAAGATGCGCGCCTTCGACATGATGCGACGGAAGCGGTCAAACAGCTTCAGGAACTCATCCAACTCCGTGATGGGCTGGCGTGTACTGAGCGTGAGCATGACGCTGGCAGCGATGGCCTTGCAACGCAGCCGAATGGCCTGCCGGGCACGCCGAGCGGACGACTCGACGCTCTGACCACGATTCTCCGACTCCCCACGCTTGGTGGCCTTGGCGCGCCACCGATCGCGCAACTGATCCAGGCGCTTCCACTGTGTCATCGGGAAGCCTGACACCTCCACCTGCCCATTGGGGAATATACGCTGCCTAACGGCGATGCCTTCCTGATAGCAATATCCCTTATCAAAGCTAGCTCGCTCGCCTACAATGTCATGGCGCATGACTTTCTCCAGTTGTGTTGTGTGCCACCGCCCCGATTGCCTGCCAGCAATGCGGGGCTTTTCTTTTGCCCGGAAACCCGCGTATCTGTTGGGTTCCCCGGTTCTCTGTACGTTAAGTGTTATTGATACAAGTAGGGCCGGCTCCGCCGGCCCTGGCCCGCGCTGCGCACAGGCCAGTGCCGTCTGATCCGGCCGGTCAAATCCGCTTCACCATGCCGCGCCATTCGTCATACGACACCAATCCAGCCTCGTGGAGCTTCCAGAGGCGTCGCGTCTCCTCCAACCTAGCCTTGACCGAAAAACAGCGCCTGACACGCTTCCAGCCGTCGGTATAGGCCGGTGGCAACATCGACCAGGGCGCTTGCTCCGGATCGTCCACAAACACCTGCCGGGTGTCATAGCACTTGTAGAGGTCTTTAGCCCGATAGACCCAGCGATCGGCAACCACGGCATTGGCTTCGGTGCCGTAACGGACGACGGCCATGTGAACCTGCGGCAGACGCGGCTTGACGAGCCCAAAGGTGGCGAACTTGATGATGGGACCGAGAACCGGAATGCCGATGCGGTCTAGCCGACGACACGTGACGCGGTACTCAACGATGGCGGTGCGCAGTTGCTTGTCCAACTGCTCTATGTTCTGACACAGCAGATACAGGTCCCACCCGAGCTTGCGGCTGTGCACCAGCCAATCGAGCACAGCCTGCCGCGTCTTATCCGCAAAGGTGCGTGCGTTCAGCCACGTCGCAAGCTCATCGAACACCAGCACGCCGTTGCGGCGCTCATCGTAGGACTCATTGCCCTTGCCGAGCGCTTGGAGGTGTTCCGCTTTCGGCTTGTCAGGAAGGCGCACAACACGCGCGAGCTTCGACTTGTAACCGATGAGCGGACCGAGATTCAGATCGAGATTGGTGCCCACAGGCACGCCCCTGACGAGCGCATCACGGATGATGCCGGTCGCAACCAGAGACTTCCCTGCCCCAAGTTTCCCTTCGATGAGATAGATGGCCATGACACCCTTCCTCGCGGAGTCGCTTCCGCGCAATTTTGTTGCGTGCCGGCAGGCTGAAAACGCCGACCTGGTTAAAGAAAACGGATCCGCCAACGCCAGATGATTGCGCCGACAGATCCGTTTTTTGAAATTAACTGCTAGCGCGCAGTCAACTCAAGGGACTTGACCTGCCAGCGATAGAGAGCGCACGCAGACCACACCGTACACACCGCGCTGATGCAGTACGCCGAGACAGGCGGAAACGCGGCATAGAGCCCGCGAGCAATCCACTCATTGGTGGGCAGCATGCCGAACAGCGCAGACGCCGCGGCCTTCATCACAGCCACCAGCGCAGCAAACGCCGCAACGAAGACGCCGACCACCAGCAGGTTGTTGGCGACACGACGAACCATCAATTCGCCGAACAGCCCACCGAGCCACGTCAGCAAGCCAGAAAGCAAAGCACCAAGCAAAGGCATATCAGGCTCCGTTAATGGCGTCACGCACAAGCAGGATGGAAACCAGGGCGCTGACTACAAGCCACACCCAGGAGACCACATCACGAGTAGCGTCGATCGTCGGACAGATATCGATGTCCATTGAGTCAACGCCCGTGGCTTTGGGCAAGGCGTATGAAAACGAGGAGCAGGTGCCTTGCAAGGGCTTGACCACATCACCGATGCCGAACTGATCCGGCCTCGTTTGCCCAATGTCTGCAAGCTTCGACTTCAACTGCGTGTCAGCCGTGTCCATCTTGTCTTTGGCAACCGCTGGCTCTGCATAGCTGGCAGTGCCACTCTCATCAATCTTGCACGGCCCCGTATCAGCAAGACCACACGTCTTCAACTCGACCTTCGGCGCGGTACCACCACCGCCAGTCACACCACTAGCCGGCCCACCACCCGTTTGCCTACCAGTATCCCCGCTGTCCTGGCCATTCGTCGTGGTCGTGGTGCCAGTAGACGGGCAGCTACGCGTCGTGGTCGTGGTGCCCTGATAGTTGAGGGGCGAATCACCCGCCGTCGCACTGGTGTTAGGCCGAGCCTGCACACGAACGCCAGTCGTCGTCGTACACGTCTCTGTCGTGCCATCGGGCTTGGTTTGCGTGTCCGTACTGGTCTTTGCAGCAGGGTCGCTCACCGTGTCCGAGCCATTAATCTGCGCTGGCTGATTCTGCGCATTGGCGGAGGCCTGGGCTTGCTCATCCGGAGTCATCGCGTGCCAGTAGTCAGGCAGACCCATAGGATTCGCAGCCATCTGACGATTCCACGCAGCAGCAACATCGGGATATGCCACAGGCACCGGATCAACCTTGACGCTCGGATCAGGAACGCACTTACCACCAGACTGCACATAACCAGAAACACACGCAGCATCCGAACCGATAACAGCACCAGAGTAACTAATCCCATCAGGCCACACCAATGGACAGTAATACGACCCATCAGCACGCGGCGTCACAGCACCAGCAGTAAAGCCCGTCGATTTCCAGTACGAAGAAAACGCATCGACAACAGCCTGACAAGCAGATTGCGGACTATCTCCCGTAGCACGCGGCGGACCTCCAGAAAGCTGACCAGACCATCCCTGGCCGTTGAACCCAGCGTCACCCTGACTCTTATTGACCTGCCCCGGCTTACACCACCCCGACTGACTCTGCATACAACGCTGCAAACCTTCCACTGCAAGCGTACCAACCATCAACGCAATCATTGCCGGGTTGACGGAGCGCGCAGCAACAGCAGCAATATCACCGAGCCCAATAGCAGCAGTTTCCGTCATCGCAATCTGCCCGATGCGCTTGCCTGCATAGCCGATGCGCACAACGCCGTTCGCATCCATCGCGATACCAGCCGGAGAGTTCAGCGCACGAATGGTCTGATTCATCATCCGTTCGTAGTCCCACGAGATCGCGCCCATGCGACCACCACCCGTGACCGTAGCGGACGACGACAACGACCAGCCGCAAAGAAAAACGGCCAGTGCAAGCAGCACCAGCCGTAGGCGTTCAGCCCTTTTGCCAAACGCAGAAGTGATCCGCTTTCCCACAGGCATAGAAGGTCTCGTATTGGGGATCAAGCACCGTGCCACAGCCCGCGAGGCAAAGCCCCGCGAGCAGACCCATTAGAAGCTTAGGCAGCACCACGCAGCTTCTTGACGTACTTGATACCCACGCCGATCAGCACGCCGATCACGGCAGCGCCCATCAGCTTCGGCCCGTTCGTGGTGGCCACCGACTTCAACTGCGACACGCCGTCATCGACAGCCGAGGCGATGGCGCCCGACAGATCGACGGTTTGCGCCGAGGCAGGCAGCGCCGACATGGCAGCGACCGACGCAGCGGCAGTGATGGCCCAGTACTTGGCATTGGCTTTCTTCAGCAGATTCATGATTGCTTCCTTCAACTGTTTTCCCCGCCCTTGTTGATGCATCCGGCCCGGGCGGTGTTGGGCCAGATTCGTAAATCCGTGGCGCGCGCGACCTCGTCGTTAAGGTCTTGGTATCTGAACCACGCCCGCCTCTTCGGTACTCCGCGTTGCGCTCCGCTACGGGCACCCCCGTTCATCGCTGAAAGTGGGCCCCGCCTTCCACTCCTGCAGCCACCCCCCGTTCAGCGCCGAAAGTGGGCCCCGCCCTACGTTCCTGCATCCACCCCCATTCAGCGCCGAAAGTGAGCCTCCCCACTCCGTTCCGCAGACACGCGGCGCGCGGCGGAAGACAGACGGTGCGAGACGGCCCACGGGGGCAAGCCCCCGTGGGGACTCCGCTACAGAGTGTGGACAACTCCGGCACTCACCCGTGGACAAGCCGTGCATCGGGGATGGACAACGATGCGGCCGTTGCCCACGCCCGCTACACAACTTGCCCACAGGTTCGTCAACGCCGGTTTGCCCACACCCATTCCGCTACGCTCGCCACGAATTTCATTCATGACGACCATCCAGGGCACCGTCTGTCTTCCGCCGCGCGCCGCGTGTCTGCTCCACTCCGGGTACTCCCGTTCGGCGCTGAAAGTGGGCCCCGTCTGCATCCACTCCAGGCACCCCCGTTCGGCGCTGAAAGTGGGCCCCGTCTGCATCCGCTCCAGGCACCCCCGTTCATCGCTGAAAGTGGGCCCCACCCTCCACTACTCGCCCCGCTACGCACCTACGAGGCGAACGCTCTGAACAAACGAATGCGCCATCCAACAGATCGGCGCGCGCGGCTATACGACTTCTTCAAAACGCGCCATGAAACGCAGCATGCAACCGAGGAAGAAGCCGAGGAACCCAGCCCCAGCGACCCATGCATAGACAATCGTCATCGCAACCTCCCAACCACCATGCCGATCAAGAAGCCCACCGAGGCGGCAGCAGCAATCACCACTTGCATGCTCTTCACCGCCGTATCCCGTATCTGCGTGAGCATGTCCAACTGCATCTGTGCACACGTGGTAGCGGGGTCGCACTGCGCTGTATCAGCGAAGGCTGCAGGCGACAGCAGCAGCGCGATCAAGGCCAGCGAGGTCAGTACATGTCGGGCTTTCATTCGACACGCCCCACGCCGACCACAGCGACAACACGAGGTACGCCGTTGTCATCCACGAAGAAAAAACCCACGCCACGTCGTGTACGAATGCACTCGCTGGCGTGCGCATACGCTGGATCAGCAGGGCAATCCACGCGCACAGCATCAAGGAACAAATCAGCAGTTGGGACATGCTCTCTCTCCACAGGCACACCACGAAATTGCTGCCACGCCTGCACCAAACCAGCAGCGACAAGCCCCAGAAACAACGCCGTGACCCACTTCACGACACCATCAAAGCGACCGAACAGCTTCATCACCACACCCCCATCAAGCCACCGAGCGAGTGCAACGAAACACGACACAGCGAACCACTCCAAGCCACCGTCTCAGCATCACCACGCTCTAACGCCAAACCACGCCGCCACAGATCAAGCAGCAGCAGCGACCGTTTCATGTGTGCGTTTTTCACCATGGCGAGGCGAGGCCTCCAAGCTGCATCAAAAACAAAGCACCTTGCCGATTCACCATTGGCAGCAAGGCCGGGTTAAGCGCTTCTGCAAGCTCACGATGCACAAAGAAATCGCAAAACCGAACGCGAGCTTTGCGAACCAAAAACGGCAACTGCATCGTCTTGTTGTCATGCGGATCAACCATCACGACCCCCGTTAACCGAAAACGCCCGGCAAAACTCATCGCTTCACCGGGCTTCTGTTCAATCAGGTAAATCACGCGGACGCCGTGGCAGCGGCTTTGGGCGACGCCGAAGGACGACCGAACGGCACCAGCGACGCCACACGGAAATCCAACATGCCCTTGCTGTCAGCGAACGGGGTCAACTCAAGAAGGTATTCGCCAGCAGGCGTACCGACATACTGCTCCGGGAGATTCTTGCGAGCGACAAAAGTCTCTTCAACCTGCTTCCCGTCCACCTCGCGAGCACTGGTGATGATCAACTGCGCTTGATGCCGCGTGCCCTTCTTGCCTTCGAACTCCCAATCGCTGCTGTTGATGCAGATGAGTTGTGCCTTGTACTTGCTCATGTTGTTTCTCCGTTGTGCCGACGCAGGGGTCGGGCGGTGTTTCAAAGCCACTGAGGGCAAATTGAGGTATGTTTACCCGCGGAAACACACACTGCGGGTGACACACAACATGTGTCATGGCGAACAATGACACACGCCGTGAGTCACTACCAATTGGAGTTAGCTATGAGCTTTCGAGACGTGATTGAGCTAGCCTTGCACGGACGAAGCGTGCGACAAGCAGCACTAGCGATGGGGATGTACCAGCAGCAATTGCAACGCTTCTATAGCGGTAAATGCCTTCCGAAATATCCGGAGGCCTACGCAATTGCTAAAGAATCCGGAATGGACACCGGAGAAGTTTTTAAAATTTTGGCCGAAGAGGAAGCCAAAAAATCGCAAAAAACGGAAAAAATTTCCAATTCTTTTAATAGGCTCATCGAACTGCTGAATCCGCGCCGGGACTGGCTCCCAGCGTGATTCGATGAGCCAAAGATTCAGGTTTTCATAACACAAATTATGAGATGAATGGATGTTGGGGATTTTTTCTAATGTCGTACTTGGACCGCTCCAACGCAAACATGGGCCGAAATTCGGTACTTTTTGACGGAACGCAGTGCCGTAATGACGGATTCGGGCGTCTCTGCCATTTGGTACCGGCTTTGCGTTGGCGAATTCTGCTGATTCGCATTAGATCCCTCGATTCCGTTAAGTGGGTCTCATGAGCTCCAGCTGTCGGCGTCCGCGCCGACGCTGCGTTAGCCAACGGAGTACAGCGCCTAGCGACTAATCGGCCCCGTGGAGTCAACATGGTGTTTGTAGGCCGCGATCCAATCGTGCGCCATCTCCCATTGGGCTTGCGCCAAGGGAATCTTGCGGGATGTTGGCCTGCGTTACGCGGATCAACGGCTTCCGGAGTCAGTCTGGGATTGGGGCACGGCCGCTCGACAGGTGCGATGGCGTTATAGGCACCGCTACCCCCTCAACGCCTCCCTTGCTTTTTCGTGCGTGCGCCGGATGGAAAATCAACACCGCCGCGCACGGCGCAACGAACAACCACAGATGTCGGACCTGATGCTCTTCGATGACCGGCGGCTTTGGCATCCCGAAATGCTCCCGCTTGTGGTTGCGTTACGAGACAGTATGGGAAAAGTTACATCCGAGAGCAAAACGAGGCCGCACCGTCCGACCAATCGAGGGTTGCAGACAAAGCGAATACGACCTAGATGCGCCGCAGCATCATGGTGTCGGGATCAACCCTTTCAATCGACAGCTCGTCACCGACCTTCCAACCCAACTGTTCAACTAGATCGTAAGGCAGCGGGACGATCAGATCACCGCTTCCGTCGGCAGCTTCGCCTCCAGCGACTCGCCAAACAGGTTGTGACCTCGCGCTCGGCAGATACTTGACCAGAATCTGCAGTAAGGCTGCATTGCTTTCCGGAAGCGTCAGCCAACCGGCACAATTGTCGTCGGAATATTCCGCCCAGGCCCGCACCCCCTCATCGTCAGTTGCTTTGAAACCGGCTTCCTGCATGCATAGCAGCATCCGGTCGACATCGTTGGTGAACTGCTTCCTGAGTTCCTGTCGTTCCCTGAAGGTCGGCTTCATGGCGCTAGCTCCGTTGTTCATGCCAATTGCGCGGTGGCGCAGCCCGTAACCGGGGGCTCCACCGATTATTCTGTCGCAAATGCGGCCCCGATCTGACGTGCGCGCTCGTTCGTTTTCCGAATTTTGTTCTCGTTTTTGTCGCAATTCTGTTCCCGATAGCGCTCCAACGTAATTCCGTGCACTGATGAGGCATGAATTGCTCAGATTGTTGGGGAGCCGGCACTTCCGCAATTCCGTGCATGCCTTCTTGCAAATCGGATTTTGCCTGCTCCGCGTGCGCGCATTGTCGCCGCACGCGCCCTGCGACCAAGTCTAGTCGACCAGTACACGCTTCATTTCACTTGCGCTGATCTTGTTTTGAGCGCGACAGTCTTGGCGCGTGCGCGTCGCCTAGTGGCCCCGTCCATTGCGATTCTTCTTACCGGGAGCGCCTCTATGAAAGTCACTGTGACTCAATGCAAAGACATGCTCAAAGCTACGTTTGCGGACGGCAACGAATTGACGGCCGGCGACCCCGTTGTGCTTGGCGCCCGCCTCAGGGATCTGGGCATCCAGCCGGTAGACGTGACGATGCCAGATTGGCGTGAGGGAGAGATATCGCACCACACTTACCGGCAGCAACATCGCGCTGTTGATGGCTCTGCGCGGTCTGAAACTGATCGCAATGGATTGACTTGTGGTGGGCCGCACCATCGGATCAAGTGGCAACGTAGCTCTCCCCGCCGGTAATGCCGCAGCCATCCTGCGAGGTTGGCTGGCTCGCTAAAGGACTCCAAAGGTTGGGCCCGCGCTCGTCGGTCCCGAGCACTAGCCGCGTGAGCGGGCGTTAAACGCCACTTCGCTGTACGCGAAAATATTTCGCCAGCAGCGAATATTGTGCTATGCTGAAGGCTGGTTGGCGTTGAAGACAAAACCAGCGTAGTACCAGGACCTTTTATCGGGTCTGCGGAGGGGTAACTCTCCACACACTGCCCCGGACCGCGCGTTCTGGGCGCCCCCGCCCGCCGCCTGGTGCGGCGGGCGGAAACGGATAGGCAGGGGAAAAGTCGTCCCTCTTCGCTTTCTCATTACGTACTGGTCCCAAGGCAATCGTGCCGCGGGGTAATGAGGAGTACTTATGGTTAAAAAGACCATACCCAACCAGGGGCGACAGTCGGTTGAAGTGTCTTGGCGGCATAACTTGGGCAAGCTTCGGCGAGTCCTGACGAGTCGCAAGACGTTGTCACTTATGATGGGATGGCTGCGCATTGTAGTTTTGGTGTCGCGGCTGTTCGATCGCTGGTGACAAGGTGACAACGACTGACACCCCTGTCTAGTCCTTGTTTTGAATGGAGGTGTTCAAATGTTGCACAAAGCGCTACGCCACCTTCGCCGATACCACCAGATGACCCAGGAAGAACTAGCCAAGCGTCTGGAAATCTCCAACAACTATTTGTCGGAGATCGAATCTGGCAAGAAGGCCCATGCGATTACCGTTGATTTGCTGGGTCGATATGCGGCGGTATTTGACGTCCCCGTTTCGAGCTTAATGCTTTTCTCTGAACAACTAGACTCAAATCGTCGTAGCGAAAAGATCCGCGTTGCGATGGCGGCGAAAGTTCTCAAAGTCCTCGACTGGGTGGCTGCCGATGAAGAATCCGTTGCATAGACGCGAGAAGGCAGTGGGGCGTGCTCGTTTGCGGAAAAACAAATCAGCACGCTATCCCATTGAACGATCGCCGCTGTGGAAGCTGACAAGTACTCATCGGCTGGCTGCCTTGATCGATGTTCCCGTCGGGGAACTGGAAGCTATCTGTATGGCTCCCACATACAACAGATTCCTCGACCAGCCGAAGCCAGGCAAGGAGCCCCGTAATATTCAGGAGCCAACAGAGGCCACACTGCGTATTCACTATCGCCTCGTGAAGTATCTGGACTGCATTCAACGGCCAGAATTCTTGCACTCGGCGACGAAAAAGCGATCGCATATCACAAATGCGCGGGCTCATCTCGAAAGCGGAGGAGCCGTGGTTGCGATGGATATCCGAAAATTTTTTGAGAGCACGACCTACCATCACGTCAAGAGCTTCTTCCATAAGGACTTAGGGTGCTCTCTTGATGTTGCGCGGCTGTTGGCGACGGTTTGTACCGCGGACGGTCACCTGCCGACGGGTAGTTGCATTAGTCCATTGCTTTCGTACTTCACGCATCGTCGCTTGTTTTCCGAAATTGAAGCGCTTTGCTTGGAAAAATGCGTAACGATGACGCTTTATGTTGATGATCTAACGCTGTCTGGAGTCTGTGCTACGAAGACACTCATGTTTCAAATCAAAGCGTTAATTCAACGACAAGGGCTTCAAACTCAATCAGCCAAAGACGCAGTCATCCGTCCAGGAAAACCCGCCATTATCACCGGCACGATTCGGCGGGATGGCACGTTGCGACTGCGGAATATGCATCACAATTCCATCGTGGCGATTCAAAATCGGATTGCACAGGGCGAGACCCGGCCTGGGAATGAGCTGCGTGGCCGAGTTGCTTCGGCACGGGCCATCGAGCCACCAGCAGCGGCGCGCCTTGAAGCTCGGCTGGACAAGATCATTCGAGGCCAGTCCTAGTTTGCTTAGAGAGTCCTTCGCTCAAACAGCCCCACCGCTAACGCGTCCCGAACGCAGTGTTGATCTGCCGGGCTCGCTTCACGTCGTCGCCGTGTAGATAGATTGAAGTCGTTGAGACGGACGCGTGCCGCAAGTTGTCCCGCACAGTGGTCAGTTCTGCGCCGCGCGCGAGGGCGTGGGTGGCGTGCGTATGCCGCATCCAATGCGGACTGGCCTTGCGTAGCTTCTCCGCCAGCACCGCATGATCGCTCTCGATGGTGTCGGCCGCCGTCTCAAAAAACCTTCTAACCACACTCCACAGCCGCGTCCCCGTGATCCCGCCGTCAGGATCCAACCCTAGCCCACCAATCAGCGGCGTCTTCGGATTCCAGCGCGCTCGCGTGACCGGTAGCCCGCGTTCCACCAAGTAGCGATCGAGCGCGTCGCGCGCCAGCGGTGGCAACGCCACCTTCCCGGCGCGACTGCCCTTCCCCACCAGGCTCAACCAGTGATCGCCCTGCCGGTCCGTTTCGATGTCAGCGAGCTTCGCAGAAACGAGTTCGCTCGCGCGCAGCCCCGTCGCATAACCAAGATCCAACACGAAGCGCAGCCGCTGCGCCGCCGGCGCCTCCCAACCATATGACCACTCCAGGCCGTCCGCGATGGTGCGCACCAGCGCCCATTCACCCTCGCTGAAAGCGTGCGAGGTATCGAGCGCTGTCGTTCGCCCACCTCCGCGCACCTTGATGCCCGCAAACGGATTGGCCAGCACGTAGCGCTGCTGAATCAACCAACGGAACATGGCCCCCAACACGGACAACGCGTAGGAGACCGAGCGCGCAGACAACCCGTCCGTGAACGGCCGCCATTCGGCAGAGGTGCGTGGACGCGCCGACCCGACCCAGCGCTCGCGCGGCGTCGGTCGGCGCAGGAAGCTGCGGTAGGCAATCGCGTCCTCGGTGGTGAGCGACGACAGCGGTCGACCGCGTTCGACGATCGCCCACAAGATCAGGCGCTCTGCCTCTTTTCGGTACGCCCTCTGGGTGGCGGGCGATTCGTGTAGGGACAGCCACGCCTGAACGGCCTCGTAGTCGTTGTCAGCGGTGAGCACGCAGGTCTGGCGCGGCGCACGGAATTGCCCCTGCGAGCCGTCAACCTCATTGGGCAGGCGCAATTGCTCCCACGGCACCACCACGCCGCGGACCTGCTCTGCGATGAGCGCCCGGGCACGCTCGGTCAATCGAGGGTGTTTGGCAAAGAATGCCTCGATGCGTCGCGCGCTGGCCTGCCCCAATCCGGGGATGACGGCCCACCAACGGCGCCGGCGCGGCACGCGGACCGTCAGATCGGCCAGGGTGTTGATGCCGGCGGCGCGCAGCGCGGCGACAGCACGAGCATCCAGCCACAGTTCCACATCATCGCTGATGAGCGGGGCTGGTAGCGGCAGCGTGCGGAGCAACTCGATCGTCTGGTCAGCTGCCCTCCCCTGTTTGGCACGTTCGGCCGCTTGCATCTCGAACAGCGCCGCGAGGTCTTCGCGCTGGCGTCGGCGTGCAAACGCGGCGAGCTGGCGCCGGATACGGCCGAGCACGCCGCGCGAGGACTGCCCTGGCGTCAGGCGCTCGCCCAGGTAGCGGTCAACGGCCTCGCGGGTTGACAAGCCGGCATGCCAGGCACGTAGTGCTGCCAGTTCGGCGGCATCGGGGAAATCCGGTGGGATGCCGACGGAAGGATCGACGGGAAGCAGACGCGTTTTCATGGAAGGCAGTTTAGTTCTTCCATACAGCTATTGCGATAAGAATAGTTATCGTAATAAGTTGATAAGCGCCTTGAACCGGAGGCATCCCTGCGGCATAACTGCTGTGTCAACTGATGGTATGGAGATGGTGCTCATGACGGGCCCATCAGCCAGCGAAACGGAAGTGCCCGCTGTGGAGCGTGATCTCCTTGGAACCGGTCTGCTCGAACAGCGCACGTGCGACGTCTTCGATATGACCGCGGTGCACCCGAAACGCGCTGAGCAGATCGTCTGACCGACAGGAGCGCGCACCAAAATGGTCTTCAAGGGCCTCGGCTGTGATCGCGTAGCTTGCACGGCTACCATCGATCGACGCTCCGCATTGCAGCCGCGGACCGGCTGCGCAGTATGTGGGGTCGTCGGGCAGGAACCTGATCTGTTTCATGATGGACTCCGGAGTACGAGAGCGCCCCTATCACACAAGCATCTGCTTGCTCACAGGCAGGGGCAAATCAAACATGCGTGAAATGGCGTTGACCAATGGTTCGGTCAGGGCGATCTGGTTTGACGGGTGGGCGACGGTGTCGCACGTGACAACATCCGCGCTGGCGGCGCACAGTCGGCTGTAAGCGTCTGCGGCGAATACCGCGTGCACCCCGACGCAAATCGGCTGTGGTAGACCGGCGCGGCGTAGTAGGTCCGCTGCGGCAAGCAGCGTGTGCCCAGTCGAGACAATGTCGTCGACTAGCACGGGCACACACCGCGGTGGAATATCCGGCAATTCTGCGATTTCCACGTGCGACGCACTGTGCCGCGTCTTGGCCAGCGTCGCCCAAGGCGCTTGGCAAATGCCGGCCACATGCTCGACCCACTGTTTGCTTTCTTCGTCGGGTCCGATCAGAAAGGGCACGTGTACATGGGTCTGGATCCATGCGGCAATTGCAGGGGCGGCCTCTACGGCGGCGGTCGGCATACGATAGACATCCGACAACTGCGCAATACGATGCAAGTGCGGGTCTACTGTGACCAGCCAATAGAACGCGCGATTCAGCAGGGCGGCAAAGTGTTCTGCAGCACGAATCTCGCCCATGTTGAAGATGGCGTCCTGTCGCATATAGGCGAGGTAGGGGGCAATCAGTCCAATACGGCGTGCCCCACCCTCGCGTGCGGCAATCGCCAACCAAAGTAAGGGCAACAGTTTCGAGTCAGGATGATCAAGTGTGCAGACAATGGCAACTTCTGCCTCGTGCACAGGCGTGTGGAGCCGCACGTAGGATTCACCATCCGGAAAATGGCTCACGGCGGCATGCCCCAACTCGGCGCCCAGGGGGATGGCGAGTCGCATGGTGGCTTCCTCGCAGCCCGGCATAGAAATCAGTACGCGCTGCGGGGCCAGACTAACGGCGGGGGCGGTCATGCGGCCCCCAGATCGTAGGACTGGCGGTACTCCGGCATGCGGACTGGCCACTGCAACTCATGCTCGATGCGCTGGCGCAAGGCGTCGCTGGCTGCCGGCTCACCATGCACGATAAACGTCTGTTTCGGTGCCCGCGTAAAGCCGCGCAGCCAAGCCATCAACTCATTGGCATCTGCGTGAGCGGAAAGATTCTGAATCTGCTCGACCGAAGCACGAATGGCCACCTCCCGGCCGTGCACACGCAACGCCCGCTGACCTGCCAGCAACGCAGCGCCCCGGGTGCCGGCCGCCTGAAAGCCCGACATCAGGATGGCATTGCGCTTGCCGCCGCCAAAACTCTTGAGGTGATGCAAGACGCGGCCACCTGTCGCCATGCCGCTGGCCGCCAGAATGATCTTGGGCGCGCGATCGTTCCCCAGATGCATCGACTGCTCAGGGCTCTGCACCGGGATGGCCAACGCACAAGCAGCCTCGCAGTCGGCAACTCCAATACGCAGATCGTCAACGTGACGCGCAAACACCTCGGTCGCCAGCTCGGCCATCGGGCTGTCGAGATAGATTGGCACATGCGGAATCCGATGTTCGCGGATCAGCGTATAGAGGCAATACAACAGCTCTTGTGTACGGCCCACGGCAAAGGCGGGGATCAGCAGCGTACCGCCCTGCCCGATCGTTCGCAGCACAACCTGCTGGAGAGCGTCGAGCGGGTCACCTTCCGGATGCACGCGATCGCCATAGGTGGACTCCACCAGCAACGTGTCAGCTTCGGCAATGGGCTCGGGTGGCCGCATAACCGGATCGATCTGCCGCCCCAGATCGCCAGAGAAGACGATCCGGCGGCCCTCAGTCAGCAGTGTCACCGTGGCTGCACCGATAATGTGCCCCGCACGATGGAACTCCGCCTCCACGCCATCGGCCACGGGGAAGCGCTCGCCATAGGCGATAGGATGCAGCCTGCGCAGCGCTCTGGCGGCGTCCTTTTCATCGTAAAGCGGCAACGCAGGATGATGACGCGAGAACCCCTGGGCATTGGCGTACTGCGCATCCTCCTCGGCCAGCCGCGCGCTGTCAGGCAAGAGGATATTGCACAGCTCCGCCGTGCCTTTCGTGCAATAGACGGGGCCATGGAACCCGTTGCGGACCAGCAGCGGCAAGTAGCCGCTGTGGTCGATATGGGCATGCGTGAGCACGATGGCGTCGATGTGGTGCGGGTTAACAACAAGCTTGTCCCAGTTGCGCAAGCGCAAAGACTTGTAGCCCTGGAACAGCCCGCAGTCGACCATGACACGGCGCGCGCCGGTCTCAAGGACGTACTTCGAGCCAGTCACCGTGTCGGTGGCGCCGAGAAATTGCAGCCGCATGCCGCACCCCTAGTGCTCAGCGAATCGTGACGCGCTGCTGAGGGGATGCTTCCTTTTTGGGAAGCGTCACGCGCAGCAGTCCATTCTCGTACGTTGCATCGACCTTGTTTTCGTCGACGGCCGCATCCAGGGTGAACATGCGCTGCATGGATCCGCTGTAGCGTTCGCTGCGGATGATGCGTTCGCCCTCTTTTTCCTCGGATTTGCGCTCCACCTTGGCCGAGATCATGACCGTGCCGCGATCGACCGTCACGTCGATGTCTTCCTTCTTCGCACCCGGGATTTCCGCAACGACGCTGTATGCCTTGTCGGACTCCGTTACATCCACTTTGAACGGCAGCGCACCGTCCATGTTGCCGCGAAACGAGCGCAGAAGTCCCTGGAAGATATCGCCGACCGGTTCAATGGCGAACGGGTCGTGGCGCTTGAGTTGACTCATGACTACCTCCTGATGAGTGGCCCCGGGAATCTTGGGGGCCGGCAGATTCATCGTGGCACGGCGGCGCCCGAGTGCCTTGCGGTAGATCAACGGCGGCGCACGGTGGCCTCTGCGCGGGCTTCGCGGGATTCGTACTGAGCACATCGCTTCCGAGGTTCCGACCGGCATGTCAGGCTTTCCTGACATGGGAATCCGCCGCTCCGACAGTATTCTCAGCGCAGCCTGCATGACGCCAGCGAGTGCGCTGCCAATACTGGTGACACGCAAACCAGCAACGCAGTGTCTTGTCGAATCGCCCCAGAACGCGACAATGCCCAGCCATCAAAAAAGGAGCGCGCCATGAACCTGAACATTGAAGCCCTCGCGCAGTGGAATGGTCCGCACGACGTCGCCGCTTTTGACGGGACGCTTCCTCTGGGTGCGCACCTTGTGACAGAGCGCAATGGGTACGAACACCACGGCATCTATGTCGGCAATGGGCAGGTAATTCACTACGCCGGCTTCTCGCGTCGCCAGCGCCGCGGGCCGGTGGAGCGCATCTCAATCCGCTGCTTTGCATGCGGTTCTGCGGTGACTATCCGACGCGACGCCAGACCCTGCTATGACGGGGAAGAAGTCGCTCGCCGTGCCTGGTCCCGTTTGGGGGAGAGCGACTATCGGCTGCTGACCAACAACTGCGAGCACTTTTGCATGTGGTGCCTGTTCGGAGAGTGCCGCAGTGCGCAGGTCGAGGCGTGCATGAAAAACCCAGTGCGGGCTGCACGCACGCTCTTCAAGCTGATGCTGCTGGCACTTTCCGTCGAATGGCGGGCTGCGCAGACACAGGCTCAAGCTCAAGCCGCGTGATGGCGGAGGACACCATGCTTCAACACCACACCTCATTGCGCGAGCTGATCACCAAATGGTTTGGCTTGAACGACACACCGCACCTGCGCATCACACGTTTGCATTGTCCCGGTGTCGATTGCGGCTGCGTACGGGCGGAACTGACGACGTCAACGCCGCCGCTTGTCATCCTCTTCTTCCGGCACCAGGCGGGGTGCTGGTGGCTGTTTCCGCCTTCGCACGTGCAGCGTCGGTAGCCGCAGCACAGGCTGCTTCTTCTGGACGGCAACACCGACTTGTGGACTGGTTGATCCGCATCAAGCGCTCCGTCGGTGCAAGTACGAACATCCATATTTGATGGGACGTCGGTCTAAGACTGCGACCATGCGAAGGTGAAAAAGTGAAAGAGAGTATGCAGCCATGGCAGCAAAGATTCTCGCTCTGGTACGCCGTCATCGTCGTCCTGAGCATGCTTGTGCTCCAAACGCTGTTCATGTCAGATCAAGTCGATACCCTCCCCTACAGCGATTTCAAGCTTCTGCTGCACGCCGGCAAGGTCAAAGACGTCGCCATTGGCGACCAAGACATCACGGGCACCTTCTCCACGGAAGGCATCGAGACACTTTTGACGAAGCAGCAGGTCGATGTCATCCGCCGCACAGGAATGGGCGACCATCCTTTCCAGACGCTTCGCGTGAACGACCCGGCGCTTGTGCAGGAGCTGGAGGCGGCCAAGGTGCGCTTTGTCGGTCGACCAGACAACAAGTGGTTGAGCACGCTTTTGTCGTGGATCGTGCCTGCGTTGCTGTTCTTCGCAGTTTGGAACTTTCTGATCCGGCGCATGGGTGGGGCAGCAGCTGGTGGGCTGATGGAGATCGGAAAGAGCAAGGCCAAGGTCTACATGCAGAAGGAAACCGGTGTGACCTTTGCCGACGTTGCCGGCATTGACGAAGCCAAGGACGAACTCGCGGAAATCGTGAGCTTTCTGAAAGAGCCGCTGCGGTATCAACTCCTGGGCGGCAGGATTCCCAAGGGCGTGTTGCTTGTCGGCGCACCCGGCACGGGCAAGACCCTGCTTGCCAAGGCAGTTGCAGGCGAAGCAGCGGTGCCCTTCTTCAGCATGAGCGGGTCGGACTTTGTCGAGATGTTCGTCGGGGTGGGTGCGGCGCGCGTGCGGGACCTGTTCAGCCAAGCCGAATCCATGGCGCCGTGCATCATCTTCATCGATGAGCTCGATGCCCTGGGCAAGACGCGCGCGTTCAACCTGGTAGGTGGCAACGAAGAGCGTGAGCAGACCCTGAACCAGCTTCTTGTCGAGATGGACGGCTTTGACAGCAACAAGGGCGTCATCATCATGGCCGCGACGAACCGCCCAGAGATTCTCGACCCTGCCCTGCTGCGGCCGGGCCGGTTTGACCGGCATATCGCCCTGGATCGTCCAGACCTCAAGGGGCGTGAGCAGATTCTCAAGGTGCACGCCAAGACCGTCACGTTGAAGTCCGATGTCGACCTGAGCAAGATCGCGGCGCGGACGCCGGGCTTCGCCGGTGCCGACCTAGCCAACCTTGTCAACGAAGCGGCTCTTCTTGCTGCGCGCGAAGGTAAATCCGCCGTGGAAACCGTTGACTTTGACGAGGCACTTGACCGCATCGTGGGCGGTCTGGAGAAGAAGAACCGCGTGATGAACCCCACGGAGAAGGAAACCATCGCCTACCACGAAGCGGGGCACGCCATCGTGGCCGAGCACCGGCCACTGGCTGACCGCGTCTCCAAGGTTTCCATCATCCCGAGGGGCATCGCCGCCCTGGGCTACACGCAACAGACACCGACAGAGGACCGCTACCTCCTCAAACGCAGCGAACTATTGGACCGGCTTGACGTGCTGCTGGGCGGTTACGTTGCCGAGCAGATCGTGTACCAGGACGTATCGACCGGTGCACAGAACGATCTGCAACGCGCAACCGACATGGCCCGTCAGATGATCACCCAGTTCGGCATGAGCGAACAGCTCGGTCTGGCCACCTACGAGCAGACGCCCAACCCGCTACTTGCCGGTGCTGGCCTGATGCAGCGCGAGCGCAAGGAATATAGCGAAAATACAGCTCAGCTGATCGATGGGGAAGTGCGCAAGGTGCTGTCTGACGCCAGCGCGCGCGTGACCGCCACGCTGGAAGGCCAGCGCTCCAAACTGGAAGCACTATCGCGCATGTTGCTCGAAAAGGAAGTAGTCGACCGCCGTGATCTGGATATGATCCTAGCGGGAAACGTGACCCCGATGCTGCCTCCAAAGACAGAAGCCGCTTCCTCCAGCGGCCCGTCTCACGGGTAGCGCCGATCGCCGTCAATACAGCAGATACGGCGCTCGCCGCGAAAGGAAGGCATCAAGCTGTGCAGCCTCGGTACGCTCAATGGTGTCCAGAGAAACGCCGTCGCGCAACATCGCCCAGACTGTCTCTGCCCCTACCGACGTGCGAATTGCATCCAGCTTGAAATGTTCCGGATAGCGTTGTGACAGCACGCGCGCCAACGCTAAGCCGATGCGCCCTGGGCGCATCAACTCCGACATCCGATGGATCCCCACACCCGAGCAGGAGCGCCCTTTGTACGGCCCCTCCGCAGGAACAAAATGGATGGGCTTGTAGGTGGCGCCAGTATCCAGCGCGTTGAGTTCTCGCGCTACCACTGCGCCGTCCATCCATGGCGCGCCGACCATGCCGAACGGCGCCGACGTGCCCCTGCCTACGCTGACACTCGCTCCCTCGATCAGCCCCACATCCGGATACAGCTCCAAAGCAGTAAAATCGCGCAGGTTTGGCGATGGCGGAACCCAGCCCAGTCCAGTGTTGACAAAGCGCATTGCTCGGCCGTACTGCTCCATGGCCACGACATGCAACGCTGCGCCGATGTGCAGCTCGCCGTTCAGGAATCCAGCCAGTTCGCCGATCGTCATGCCATGCACAAGCGGCATGGGTACGTAGTTCGTCAATGAGCGGTCCGCGGTATCCGATACCGGCCCGCCAACAAGGTCGCCGCCCAACGGGTCGGGTCGGTCCAGCACCAACACCGGAATATGGGCTCCCGCCGCGGCCTCCAATGTTGCCCCCAAAGTGGCAAGGTAGGTAAAGAAGCGTACGCCCACGTCCTGGAGGTCGAACACCAGCACGTCGATGTCGGACAGCGCGCTGCGTGGTATGCCCTTGCTGTTGCCATAGAGGCTATGGACCACCACGTTGGAACGCGTATCGATCGTGTCACCAAAAGGCGCATCGAGATCCGTGCTGATGCCATGCTCCGGCGCAAAGATGGCGCTTAACCGTACCCCTGGCGCCTTGGCGAGTACATCAATGGTGCGCCGTCCCTGCGCATCGAAACCACTGTGGTTCGTGACCAAGCCGACCCGCTTTCCGACCAGCGGAGCGAAGCCGTTGGCCTCCAATACGTCGATCCCAGATTGCACGGGACCAATCGCCATGGGTAGGCGCTGGTCGGCGCCGATCACCGCCTCAGCCATGGTGGGCGCGCGCTCTGCAATCTGTTCGTTTGAGAGGGGTGGCGCCGCGCTCGATACCAGATTCAGCACGGCCTCACGCAGCGGCATGGCGTCACCTCGCTCATCCGGATATAGGCGGCTCGTGAGCACGATCACGAATCGGCGCGTGACCAAGTCGATCCACATGCCGGTACCGGTGTAGCCCAGGTGCTGCAGGAGCCCGGCGCGCGGTGCACGATAGCGGTTGGGAATTATCGGCGCCTGAACTTCCCATCCCAGGGTGCGCGTAGCCTCAACCGCCATGACGCTGTCCGGCGTCGACAGTTTGGCAACGCTGTCCGGCTGCAGGATATGGCGATCCCTAAAGCGGCCACCATTGAGGAGCATCCTGGCGAACTGCGCAAGATCATCGGCGCTGGAGAACAGGCCCGCATTGCCGGATACACCGCCCAGCGCCGCAGCCGTCGGGTCATGCACCTTGCCGCGAAGCCGTTGACCATTGCGAATGATGGTCGGCGCAATGCGGGCGCTCAACTTGTGGCCCGGTCGGAACGCGGTATCGCGCATGCCGAGCGGTCGGAAGATATTCTGCGCACACCACGCGTCCAGTCTAATTCCGCTGACGCGCTGAACGATCTCGCCCAGAGCGACATAGTTGAGATCGCTGTAATCAACACGGCGCCCTGGCTCTGCAATCGGCGGCATAATCCCAATCGCGTGAAGCACGGTCGCCCGGCTACGAAACTCCGATTGCGCTGCCAACCCAGGAGGCAGACCGGAGGTGTGGTTGAGCAATTGCCGGACCGTGATGCTCGCCTTCCCTCCTTCTGCAAAGGCCGGCCAGTAGCGGCCGACTGGCGCATCCAGTTCCAGGCGTCCACGCTCCACCAACTGCAACACTGCCGTGGCTGTGGCGACGGCTTTGGTGAGCGAGGCCAGGTCGAAGATCGTGTCCTCGGTCATCGGCTCGGCGGCGGGTCCGACGGATCGCTGACCCAGCGCGATGCGCTCACGCACCCCGTCGGCATCCCCGATCACCACGACCGCCCCGGCCACGTTGGCATCGGCGATCTGCGCGGCAACCACGGCGTCGAGTTCGCGCATGGGCACCGGCGTACCCAGCGGTGCTTCGTTGGCGGCACGCTCGGCGCGCGCAACGTGTGTCCAGACCAGCAGGGCAGCGGCCAGCACCGAGACTATCGCGGCAAATTGGCAGGGTCGTAGCGGTTGCGTGCGTTCCATAGCATCCACCCATTGGTGCCCTCCGCATCGGCGGCTTCGACCTGAGCGCGGATCATGTCAGCGTTGAACTCGCGATGATCGAAGGCGTAGTCGCGAAACGCCTGCAGCCAAGGCCGGAACCTTACCCCGGGCAGCCCAGTGCGTCGCTTCGCCTCAGCCAAGGATCTTGAGACAATCTCGCCGGGCCTCTCAGTGGGCTTTCTGCAGCCCGGCAAGCCCCAGGTGAAGCCCGACGGATAGAGCATGGGCGAAATGTAGTCGACCACAGCGCCCAGCGTGTTGATCTGCTGGCCAATTGCCGTGTCGTCGGCGTTCCAGCAAACGTAGCCAAAGATGTCGGCCGCCAGATAGATGTTGTAGGCGCGCAGCCGCTCGCGCGCTTGTGCAAGAAAGCCTGTGATGGCCGCAACCCTATGCGCTTGCGTATTGGCTTGATGAAACTGCAAGCCATTGGCATCGGGAAAGCGCAGATAGTCGAACTGGATTTCGTCGAACCCGAGTCTGACCGCCTCTTCCGCCACATCGAGCGTACTGCCCCATGCAGCTTCGACACTGGGGTCAATCCACCGTTGGTTTTCGCGATCGCGCCAGATCTCTCCAGCGTGATCACGGACAGCCCAATCGGGATGCGTCGCGGCCAGGCGGTCGTCCTTGAATACGACGATACGGGCGATCAAATACAGACCACGCGAATGGAGTTGCCGGATCAGGGCGGCAAACTGGTTGGAGCGCACCGAACTGGTGCCCTGTTCCCGTGCCGCACCCACCGCCATACGGGCTGCACTTGGGTAAGGCGTGTCCCCCCGATCGCCCTTCACGTCGATCACGAGTGCGTTGATGGCCGTTTCACCTTGGAGCGCAACCGCCGCGTCGCGCAAAACCCAGCTGGAAACGCCCTGCACGGACAGATAAACCGCCCTGGGCTTGATCTGCCTGAGCTGAACCTCGAATGTGGCACTCTGGGTTTCAAGCACCCTCTCCGCACGCGCATAGCCAGGGGCACGAATACTGACCATTGCGTGTGCATCCACGGCTGACGCAGGAATGGTGACCAGACCCGCCGCGTTGGTCGTCTGGCTTTCGCCCTGGACAAGGGTGATCGCGCCCTCTACAGGGGTGTGGCTGTGTGCGTCCACCACCCTTAACTCGGCCGCCCCGGCACCTCCGGCGCAACACAGCGAAAACGCGGCAAACCAAAAGCATAGGCGGCTACTCATGATCGCCCTCTCCTGCGTTGAGAATGTCCGTCATGCATCGCGCTCCACAACTATCCGTGATCAGGTACCGCGGCAACGCCATGGCGGGTTGCCTCGGTCGGAGCGGTTGCGCTTCCAGCGTAAAAGCAGCGGTATAGCCTTCTTCTCGTGCGATACGCTCAAGCTCCGGATCGTGGATCCCGAACGGCCATGCCAGTAGGTGCACCGGTGCACCCATCTCTGTTTCGATCCGCACCTTCGAGCGCCGCAACTGATCATGCGCGAACTGGGCAAAATCATCGGCGCTTCGGTGTGCCCGCTCAACCCGGAAGTTCGGGTGCCAGTAAGTGTGAGACTGCACGTCAAACTGACCAGTCCCTGCAAGCTCACGCAATTGCGCCCAGGTCATCGCATATGTGGCATTCGAGATGGCAGATGGGTAGACAAACAGCGTCACGGGAACCGCTCGGCCATGCAAGGCCGGCCACAACGTGTCGTACACAGACCGATGGCCGTCATCCACCGTGATGGCAACAACCTTCGCCGGCAACGCATCTTGCCTGCCTTCGTGCCAACTCAGGATGTCTGCCAGCGGCACGATGCGATAGCCGGCGGCCTCGATCGTGTGCAGGTGCGCCTCGAATGTCTGCATCCGGACCGTCATGGTGCTATCCACCGTTGGTGCAAACCGGTGATAGACAAGCACCACCACATGTCGATCCACAGCGGGCATATCGGCATTGGCACGCGGGCACACAACCATCAGCGCCCAGCACAGCGAGAAGACCATGAGGTTCATCAAGCGAAGCTCCAAAAAGGGGGGCGCACCGCCCATTCTGCGCAGTCCTATGACTCGCGTGGTGCGGCGTGTAACCAATGCCAGAGCAGCAGCCCGCTGCCCGCCATACCACCCAGATGCGCAAAGTGCGCGACGTCGCTTTCGGTTCCGCTCACGCCAAGTGTCAGTTCGACGACCGCATAGAGCGCCGCAAATACCCAAGCGTGCATCGGGATCGGCGGAATCAACGGAACGATCGTGCGATTAGGAAACAAGGCGGCGTAAGCGAGAAGCAAACCAAACACCCCACCGGAAGCGCCAATGACTGGGGCTGCGGGCAGGACACCCAAGACTGTACAAACGATTTGCGCGAACGCCGCGCTCAAGATGCTGGATAGATAGAGCAAGCAGGAACGACGAGTACCGATGGTGCGCTCCACGTCGCGCCCGAACATATAAAGGCCAAACATGTTGAGCGCCAGATGGCCGCCATTTGCGTGCAGGAAGGCGTATGTCAACGGTTGCCACGGCATGAACGCGCCGTGCATGCCATCCGTTGATATGACGAGCGGCCAGAGCGCAAAGGTACGCAGCAGTTCGTCTCCAGCAAAAATCTCTGCAACGAACACCGCCACGTTGATGAGGATGAGCAGCTGGATCATGAGAGCTCCTCTGGTCTGTCCTCACGATACGGCTACATGCGTTGGGCGGGTTGATCTCGCGCAACCCGATTCGACCGCGTGTCGTTCTCCTGCAAAGTCACGCCTTCGTTTGATGTGCCGCAAGACCTTTCCACGGCCAGATGAAACGATGGAGGAACGTGCACGCAGGAGGTCCCATGCCAATGACCGCGGCCTACCAGAGTCCGGCGAACCAAGCCATCGCCGCGATCTTCAACGAAATTGCCGATCTGCTCGAGGTCGAGCAGGCCAACCCATTTCGGGTGCGTGCCTACCGCAATGCCGCACGCATGGTCGAAGGCATGACCGAAGGCGTTGACACTATGCTGGCACGTGGCGCAGATCTAACCGCGTTGCCGTGTATCGGGGCCGATCTTGCGGCAAAGATGCGCGAGATTGTCCAAACGGGAACCTGCGCCATGCTCACACGTGTGCGTACCGAGGTTCCACCGGCCATTGTTCAGCTTCTCCAGTTACCAGGGCTGGGGCCAAAGCGCGCGCGCATACTGCAGCACGAACTGGGGATCACCTCGCTGGACGAACTGGCCCAGGCAGCGGCAGCGCATCGCATTCGCGAACTGCATGGCTTTGGCGCCCGAAGCGAATCGCGTTTGCTTGAAGCCCTCACCGCACGCCTGACACGCGATCGGCGTTATAGCTTGGCGATCGCCAAGCCATGTGCCGACGCATTGACGCACTACCTGCTGGCAAGCGGATTGGTCGACCAACTTGTGGTTGCCGGCAGCTACCGGCGGGGGCGGGATACGGTCGGGGATCTTGATCTGCTCATCGCCGGAACGAACCGAGCGCAGATCGTTGAGCACTTCGTGCACTACAACGAGGTTGTCAGCCGAATCTCGGCTGGGCCAACCCGTGCCAGCATCGTCCTGAAGAATGGCATGCAGGTGGACTTGCGGGTGGTACGAGCTGACGCTTTCGGCGCAGCACTGGTGTATTTCACCGGCTCGAAGTCCCACAACATTGCACTGCGCAAGCTTGCACAGGCGCAGGGATTGAAAATCAATGAGTACGGTGTCTTCCGCGGAAAAGAAAGCATTGCCGGTCGGACTGAGGCATCGGTCTACCAGGCAATCGGCCTGCCTTGGATCTGCCCCGAGCTGCGCGAAAACCAGGGGGAGATTGAAGCCGCACGCTCAGGTACGCTTCCCGCCCTTCTCGAGGAAAGCGACATCAAGGGGGATCTTCATGTCCACACATCCGCAAGCGATGGAACCGCCAGCCTCGAAACCATGGCCGCGCAGGCGCGCTTGCTTGGCTATCAATATCTCGCAGTGACCGACCATTCGCCCCGGATTGCTGTCACACACGGACTGACGGCAGAACGTCTGGCTGCGCAAGCCGACGCCATTGACCGTTTCAACGCTGAACACAAGGGTTGGCCGACGCTGCTCAAAGGTGTGGAAGTCGACATCCTGGAGGATGGCGCACTGGACCTTCCCGACTCGGTGCTAGGCCGTCTTGATCTTGTCGTGGGCGCTATCCACAGTCATTTCAGCTTACCGATCGATCAGCAAACATCCCGCATTCTTCGTGCGATCGACCATCCGCACTTCAGCGTCCTTGCCCACCCTCTGGGCCGTTTGATCGGCGAGCGCAACGCCTGCAACGTTGACCTGAAACAGATCCTGACGGCCATTGCGCAGCGCGGCTGCTACGTTGAAGCCAATGCGCAGCCCACGCGCCTAGACCTGTCGGACTTTGGATGCCGCCTGGCAAAGGCGGAAGGCGTGCTGGTAAGCATCGCGTCCGACGCACATAGCCCGGCCGATCTGGCAAACATGTCTTTTGGTGTGACGCAAGCGCGCCGGGCTTGGTTTGGGCAGGCGGACGTAATCAACACGCGCCCGCTCGATGCTCTGCTTCCGCTGTTGAGGCAAACCATGTAATGAGCGCCCCTGTTCGATGTCCTCGCACAATGGTTCAAGCTTTGCTCTTGATCAACTGGGCTTGCGGACGATCTCGTAGATTGAGACAAGGACACTGCCTGCATGGAGAGCAATCACGATGGCTATCCCGCACGCCAATCACCAATCCGCTCACGGTGCAGCGAGTCAAAACGCTAGCAGCGACAGGCGCGCGCCTACGTTCTTCTCGCGGCCGGGCCTACCCATGCTCACGGATCACTCGCTTGCTGTTTTGGCAAGAACGGCTGCCGGTTGGTTTGCACCGTCTCAGGCGGATCGTCTTTGCATCAGCGTGACAAATGGACGAATTCACTTGACTGGACATATCGAAGACGCTCGTCCCCTGGCGGCCCTTCAGACCGCGCTGCTTCGGCTCCCGGGTGTCATCGGGCTGGACCAGATGATCACTGTGGATGCACCCAGCTACCCGACAACGCAGATCGCTCCCGTGCGTTCGCGCCGCTTTTTTCTCGGATAACCGAGCGACGATCATGCCCACGGCACGCTTTTGCACGGAGCCCTGCCCATGTCCGCGTGTTGCCATCGATCCAGCTTGTCCCGAAACGATGGAGAACATCTTGCGCGCCTACGCGGTGCTCTTCTGGTTCAATTTCTATCTCCGATGCCCGGACTTTCCTGTCGCTGAGGGCATGTTTCCGATGCAGCCGGATGTTCGGGGCGCGTATCTGCAAGTCCATTCGAAAGTCTTTGCACACTGGGCGACAGCCGCCAACCGGATTGGCATCAGCACGGCAAGATTCCGTGAGGCTTGCGTGAATGTGCGCGCGTCGTGGATCGGGCCAGGTGACCTTCTGCGCAAGTGCCGCTCACGAGCGAGTGTGCTGGCCGCCTGTCCGCAGTTGGATCTGGACTGAATGCCATATCGGGCCGTTCGTATCTATACGGCAACACGCAGCCCGCACCAACAGGCGAGTTGATCCGAGTCAAGGGTTCAGAATCCGCGGGATCGAGAATGAACGTACCAACATCTCTGCCCGCAACCAGACAAACCGGAATCTGACCATGAGCCTGCCCGTCGATATTTCGTTCCAGGATGTCCCCCATTCTGAAGCCGTCGAAGAAGTGGTGATCACTCGCGCAAACCGTTTGATACACATTCGTGGTGACCTTGTCCGCTGTCGCGTCAGCCTCGCTCTGGGAGCTAAACATCAGCATCAAGGCAGGCCGTTCGATGTCAACGTCCACGTGTTTACGCCGCACCGAACGCATGTTTCGAGCAACAGTTCAAACGAAGATGCGTACATCGCACTGCACGAGGCATTCACGCACGTGGAAAGGATGCTCGTCGAGGCCAAAGGCAAGCGATCCCCTCAGCCTTGATACACCGAGGTCATTTACTGCATGTACAAGCCGCCGTTCACGGCCAGGTTTGCACCGGTAATGTAGGCGGCGTCCTCGCTGCATAGGAAGGCCACCAAAGCAGCCACCTCTTCCGGTTTCCCGAGGCGGCCTGCCGGAATCTGCGGAAGAATGCGCTGCTGCATGACGTCGCTCGGGATGTCACGCGTCATCCGCGTGGCGAGGTAACCAGGCGATATCGTGTTGACGGTCACGCCTTTTGCGGCGCATTCGAGTGCCAGTGCCTTGGTGAACCCGTGGATGCCCGCCTTGGCCGCCGAATAGTTGGTCTGGCCGAATGCCCCTTTCGATCCGTTGACCGACGAGATGCTGACGATGCGGCCCCAGCCGCGCTCGATCATCCCCTCATACAGCGGCTTGGTCATGTTGAAGACCGAGTCGAGATCTGTGGCCAAGACGTTCCGCCAGGCATCCAGCGTCATGCGCTTGAAGGTCATGTCCTGCGTGATGCCGGCGTTGTTCACCAGAATGTCGACCGGGCCCATCATCGAGAGCACATCCGATGCGCACCGCTGGCAAGCGTCGTAGTCAGCAACGTCTACCACAAAGGTCTGGAACAGGCGCCCCTGGGCGTGCTGCTTCGCCAGCCAGGCGGTCACATGCGTGTTGCCCACCGAATGCGTGACTGCCACCCGATGCCCCTGTGCATGCAAGCGGATGGCAATGGCTTCGCCCAGCCCGCCCATGCCACCGGTGATGAGCGCGACACGGTGTGTTGTCATGGCAGCCTCATCGTGCCGTCGTCGGGTGTGCACTGCTGCGAGCGCATCCACGCTTGCACAGCAGCCACTCGTCTGGGCCGGGCTCGACACGCAGGCGCACGACAGCATCAACCGGCAGCTTGCCTGCGCGAACGGACACGGTCTGCATCGCACCCCGATACGTAGCTGTCATCTGGTAGCGCCCGTGAGGCAAGCGCATGTACAACAGCGGACCCTCCGTGCGCACGCGCAAGCGCAACTTCCCGCGATCATCGGCGACCGAAATATCAACATCCGAGAGCGCCTCACCAGTCCTGGCTGCCACCACATTCAACCGCACATTGAATCGACCTGCCATCGCATGCATGGTGTCGCGCTCATCGCGCCCCACGCCGCCCGACACATAGGCGATCTCATTCTGGAAGCGGATCTCCGGTGAGGCCACAACATTCGGCTCGGCTGCGACGGCGTGTGTGCTGGCAGCCAGAATCAACGCGGTAAGAACGTACCGAGATTGCGGGCGACTTGCTTGTTTCATTACACACCTCATCACGCGGTGGCCGGCCGCCCGACCGTTTGCGCCAGCACCGGAATCTCGTCTTCATTGAGCGACAAGGCTTCTGCCAGAAGACGTTGGTTGAGCCAGCCGCGCACCACGCATCCCAGCCCGGCGGAGGCGCAGTACAGCGACACGTTCTGCGAAATGGCCCCAGCTGCCACACCAGCAAAGGTTTCACGCAATGCTTCTGGCATCTGGTCTGCGCGCGCGTGGTTGACCACATACACCAAGTCCAGCGGCGCTTTTCCAACAAAATCTTGATAGCCGGTGAGGTTGCGTGCGTCCACGGCATGCTTGAGCCGCAACCGGTGAGCCACCGGCTCATACTGATAAACCCCTTCAGGCAAGGCGACGTAGACGTCGATCTCGTTCAGGCCATGCGCTGAAGGTGCGGTACGCCCACCTGTTTCCGGCCGATTGATGCCGTCTGCTGCCCATAGCAGTTCGCTCAGTTGTTGGAGTGACAGCGGCGTGGGCGCGAACTCCCGCACGCTATGGCGCTTGGTCAGCGCGCCAATCAATGTGGTGCCGCTATCGAGCAGCGGCGGCGCCAGTGCGATCGTTGCCGGCGCGACATGGGACGTTGGCTGCGGCAACACGTGTTGTACTGGGTCGTAAGACAGGAGCATCGTCTCACTCATGGCATCCACCTCGCAAAGCTGAAGATCCAATGGACATGTGTCACCACCTAAGCGGAGATGATCACCTTGAGCGCCTGCGTTTTTGCAGCATTGCGGAAGGTGTCGTAGGCGCTGAGGATGTCATCGAGCTTGAACCGGTGCGTAATGAGTTGCCCCGGCAGCAGCTTCCCCGCGCGCACCGTTTTCAACAGCATGGGAGTACTGACCGTATCCACCAGCCTTGTGGTGATGGCGATGTTCTGGCTCCACAAGGTCTCCAGATGCAGGTCGGCCTTGACGCCATGCACGCCAATGTTTGCGATCACCCCGCCTGGCGCAACCAGTTGCTGGCACAGTTCAAACGTCGCGGGTACGCCCACCGCCTCGATCGCGCAATCAGCGCCTACTCCGTCCGTCAGCCGTTTCACGGCGGCAACCGCGTCGTCACTGGAGACGTCAATGCAAGCCGTGGCGCCCAGCCGGCCAGCCACTTCCAGCCGGGCGGCGTTCGTGTCGATCATGATGATCTGCGCCGGCGAGTAGAACTGCGCTGTCAACAATGACGCCAACCCGATGGGTCCCGCACCGACAATCGCCACGGTATTGCCCGGCTGGACGCGGCCATTCAGCACGCCGCACTCGAAGCCGGTTGGGAAAATGTCCGACAGCATGACCAGCGCCTCTTCGTCGACACCCGGCGGCAGCTTGTAGAGGCTGGTCTCCGCGTGCGGAATCCGGACGTACTCGGCCTGCACGCCATCGATGCGGTGGCCCAGAATCCAGCCGCCCGTTTCGCAATGCGAGTACATACCGCGCCGACAGTTCGCGCACTTGCCGCAAGACGAAATACACGAGATCAACACGTGGTCACCGGGCTTGAGCGATGTCACAGCGGTACCGACGGACTCCACCACACCCACGCCTTCATGCCCGAGCGTGCGCCCCGGCTCGCACGTCGGAACATCGCCCTTGATGATGTGCAGATCGGTGCCGCAGATGGTCGTCAACGTGACACGCACCACTGCGTCGCTGGGCGCCTGCTGTTCCGGTTTCGGCTTGTCGGCCAGGATGATTTGGCCGGGCCCTTCGTAGACGAGCGCTTTCATGGGAATCACCAATGAGGTCGATGACTCCATGCTAGGCAAGCGCCCTGCGCGGACGTTGATCTACGTCAGGGCACACAGCGACTGCCAAGCGATATTGAACTTCAATGTCAGGAGGCGAAACATGCGCATGGTCGAACAAGCTCCCCCACCCTCCTCCGCCCCGCCCGATCAAGCCCTGGTCACTAGCATGCTCGAGGCGGCGGCGTATCCACACCCCGCTGCCGATCTGCAGATGATCGAAACCCATCTGTCGTGGGTATTCCTGGCGGGCGAATTTGCGTACAAGGTGCGCAAGCCGGTCAAGCTTGATTTTGTGGATTTTTCATCTCTCGCTGCACGGCAAACCGATTGCGAGGAGGAGTGCCGCCTCAACCGCCGCCTCGCCCCTGCCCTGTACCTTGGCGTGGTACCCATTTCGCACCATCCGGTCACTGGCGCCATCTGCGTCAATGGACAAGGCATGCCCTTCGAGTACGCCGTTTGCATGCGCCGGTTTGCTCAGCAGGGCGTGCTAAGCGCAATGGCTCGAAACCGGCGGATCAGGCCGCCCATGATCGACGCGCTGGCCGACCTGATTGCAGACTTTCACGCAACTGCACCTGTTGCCGACTCGAGCGCAGACGATGGCACACCGTCAAGCATTCGGCACACACTTGAGGACTGCGCAGCCGGGGTCATTGCCCTAAGCACGGAGCCGAAAGTTGCGGAAGCCACGGTATCGCTGCTCCGGCAGCATGCGGATCGCCTTGAGAAGGCATTTGCGTCGCGTCGTCGCACCCACCATGTCCGCGAATGCCACGGTGATCTGCACCTCGGCAACATCGTGCTGATCGGAAACCAGCCAACGCCGTTCGACTGTCTGGAATTTTCACCGTCGCTCCGATGGATCGACACCATCTACGACACCGCCTTTCTGTTCATGGACCTGCTTGCCTCAAGTCTGCATGGACTGGCATATCGCCTGATCAACCGTTACCTCGAACGATGCGGTGACTATGGCGGATTGGCGGTACTGCCCTTCTATGCATCGATGCGTGCATTGGTGCGCGCGCGTGTGCTGCTAGAGCGCGCCCACCAGTTGGAGGGAACACCGGATCTGGCTGCCGTGCCTCGCCGCGAGGCATGCCGGATGCTCGACTTGTCTCGTGAGCTGCTCTGCCGCAACGACGGCTGCATCCTTCTCATGCACGGTCTCTCCGGCAGCGGAAAATCCACCCGCGCCGCGCTGCTTGCCGAGGCAGAAGGAATGATCTGCGTGCGCTCTGATGTCGAACGACAACGTAGCCGGCACATCAACGCTGTCGACCGCTACACGCCGCTTGCAGTCGAGCGAACCTATCGGCGCCTGGCTGCGATTTGCAAGCTCGGTGTGAGCGCCGGTTTTCCGATGATTGCGGATGCCACGTTTCTCACCAAGCACCAGCGCAGACGGTTCTTCTCGTTAGCACGACGGTTGGATGTGACTGTGGCCATTGCGGACTGCGTTGCCGACGTCGAGACGTTGCGATCGCGCATCCGCACGCGCATGCGCAGCGGACTCGATGCATCGGAGGCGGACCTGCGCGTTCTGGACGCCCAGATCGCCACACAACAGCCGCTCAACGTGGAAGAGCGGGCACGTCTTATCCCTGGCGAGATATCGCCGGTGGTGCCTTACATCAACGGCAGACAGGGCAACGATTTCGCACCCCCTAGCTCAGGCAATCAAGTGTGCTGAATCGAAGCGCCGGCGCCATGGTGTTTCGCGCGCGCCAGCCAGTTTGCGCCATATCAACGCACTCACCCACAGAGTGCCTACGCTGCATATGGATTTCTCATTCGGCGGCCGCACTCACCTGTCCGCCAAGACCCCACCGGAGATGGCAATGGAACAACCTTCTGATATGGCCTGCAACCTGGCATGCGCGGTCATGCGCGATATGAGCCGCACCACCAGTTTCATGCTCGAGGCGCAAATCGACCTGTCCAACTTCCGCCTCAAGCTCGCCGAAGCTGCACTGGAAGATGTGCGCGAGATGGAGCATGAACTGAGCGGCACGCATGACTGGGCATCATTGGCTACCGCGCAAAGCATCTTCATGAAGATGCAATCGACCCACAGCGCTACGGCGCTGAAAACTTGGATCGACTTCACGAACAAGCTGCAGGCCGCCTATTTGTGTCGGTTGACAGAATGGACTCAGCAGGTGCAACGACCGGAAGGGCAAACCTCTTCCGCGCAATTGTTCGCCGCGTCCTCCGATTCGCTGCGGGCCTTCTTTGACAGCTTTAACCTCATGACCTTGCCCGACTCCGAGGCAAAGAAAACCCGGCCCGCGCGTTCTGCAACCGCAAGAACCGAACAGGCCGCCTGATCGACACGCCAAGGAGCGCATCATGCGAGTGCAGGACGTCTATTCACACAATGCAGTACATATCCCGCTCTCCTGCACACTTCAGGAGGCGGCACAGCAGATGCGCCAGAAACACGTCGGTGCGCTGGTAGTAACGGAGAACACACCGTCCGGGCCCCACGCAATCGGCGTCGTCACGGATCGCGACATGGTGCTCGATGCGGTCGCTGTTGGTGTTGACCCCTCTCAGACCTGCGTAGCCGATGTGATGAGCCGAGGCATCTCCAACGTACCGCTTGATGCAAGCCTGAGCGACGCGCTGCAGGAAATGCTGTCGGCCGGCGTCCGGCGCGTTGGGGTGACGTCCGACGGCGCACTGGTTGGCGTGCTGTCGTTGGACGACGTGCTCGGTGCCATGGCCACCGAGTGGAGCCTGATCGCGCGCCTCGTCCATAACGAGCGAGAGCGCGAGACGACCGGCAGCGTTCAACCGCCACTGAGCGTCTAAGCCGGCAGCCAATCCACTTCAGGAACTCTGCTCCATGAATGCCGAGCCGCTTTCTCTAAGCATGGACATTGTGGCGGACGACGCCGTGCTGGAGGGCAGCCTGACCTGCCCCCGCAATGCATTCGGCCTGGTGATCTTTGCGCATGGCAGCGGCAGTTCGCGGTTCAGCCCGCGCAACAGGTATGTTGCCGATCACCTCCATGCTGCCGGACTGGCCACGCTGCTGTTCGATCTGCTGAGCGCCGAAGAGGCGGCACATGCATCGTGCCGCTTCGACATCGGCCTTCTGGCACAGCGCTTGTGCACCGCCACTCGCGCAGTAGGCAGCATCGCACGAGAACGGAAGCTGCGTCTCGGGTACTTTGGAGCCAGCACCGGTGCCGCTGCCGCGATCCTTGCAGAAACTGAGTCGGACGAGGCCCGCCCGATCGATGCCATCGTCAGCCGCGGTGGCCGTCCGGATCTTGCCGGCCAACGTGCGCTGAGCCTGCTTGCTTGCCCGACCCTGCTGATCGTCGGCGCGGCCGATCAGGACGTTCTCGACCTCAACCGGCAAGCCCTGAGCCACATGCAATGTGAGAAAGCACTGGAGACGGTGCCCCGCGCAACACACCTTTTCGAAGAGGCCGGTGCGCTTGAGCAAGTCGCCGAACTCGCGCGGGCATGGTTTGTTCGCCATCTGAGTTCCACCACGCAACTCCACCCACACGCGAGGTAACCCTGTGCGATTCAAAGATCGATTGGATGCAGCGCGCATGCTGGCACTCGCGCTGGACAAGTACAGGGGCACGCATCCCCTGGTGTTGGCCATCCCACGGGGCGCAGTTCCCATGGGCGCGCTCATTGCAACCGCACTCGACGGTCAGCTGGATGTGGTACTGGTTCGCAAGATTGGCGCACCCTTCAACCCCGAACTGGCCGTGGGCTCCGTGGAGGAAGGCGGCTGGAGCTACATCGCGCCCTATGCGGGACGTATTGGTGCAGATGCGACGTACCTTGAGCAGGAAAGCGCCGAACAGATGTACATCATTCGCCGGCGCCGTGCGCTCTATACCCCGCACCGTGGCCCATATGACGTGCAGGGGCGTGTTGTGATCGTCGTCGACGATGGCCTGGCAACTGGAGCGTCCATGAAGGCGGCGCTCCATGCCATCCGCCAGCGTCATCCGCAACGCCTTATCTGCGCGGTACCAGTGGCCGCGCCAGATAGCCTGGAGGACATTCGACCGCTGGCCAATGAGATCATCTGCCTCTACGCGCCGCAGGGTTTCCGCGCGGTCGGCATGTACTACGCCGACTTTCCGCAAGTCGAGGATGCCGAGGTGCGTGCAGCGCTGGGCGCATCCGCGCAAACCGAACGCTTGGCGGGCTGATCGGACTCTTACGAGCGCGACACGCCCACGTTCAATCCAAGCCGTACCTGCGCACGTACCAGGCTTTCATCACGTAAGCGGACAACCCATAGGCCAATACGATTGCCGCTAGGCAGGGCCAGTACGCCACTGGCAGCGGCACAAAGCCGAACAATGCACCGGCCGGGGTCAATGGCATGGCCACGCCCACACAGGCAATCGCAACGCTGGTCAACACCAGTGCCGTGCTTGCGCGGCTTTGCACAAACGGCACCTTGCTCGTACGGATGATGTGGATGATGAGGGTCTGCGTAAGTAGCGATTCAACAAACCACCCCGACTGGAAGAGCGACGGATCGGCCCACGCGTGAAAGACGCCAAGCAGCAGCGCGTAGGTCGCAAAGTCAAACAACGAGCTGACGGGCCCCATGTACAGCATGAATTTCAGGATGCTGCCGATCTCCCATCGTCGTGGCTTGACGAGGTACTCCTCATCCACGTTGTCTGTCGGGATGGCGGTTTGCGAGAAGTCGTACAGCAGGTTATTGAGCAGCACCTGCACCGGTGCCATCGGCAGAAAAGGAAGAAACAGGCTGGCGCCTAGCACGCTGAACATGTTTCCGAAGTTTGAACTGGCGCCCATCTTGATGTACTTGACGATGTTGCCGAACACCTTGCGCCCTTCCGTCACGCCCTCGCCCAGCACGACCAGGCTCTTCTCCAGCAGGATGATGTCGGCGGACTCCTTGGCAATGTCGACTGCGCTATCCACCGAGATGCCCACATCCGCCGCCTTGAGCGCAGGTCCATCGTTGATGCCATCACCCATAAAGCCGACGACATGGCCCCTGCGGTGAAGCGCCTCGACAATGGCCGCCTTCTGCGCAGGCGACACCTTGGCGAAGACCGACGCACGTTCGGCAATATCGGCCATCTGGTCAGGCGACATCGCGGCCAGTTCGGTGCCAAGCACCACCGGCTCGACAGCCAGCCCGACCTCGCGGCAGATCTTGCGCGCGACAATCGCGTTGTCACCCGTCAGGATCTTCATCGCCACGCCACCGGCTTCCAATGCGGCAATGGCAGCCGCTGCGGTCTCACGCGGCGGGTCGAGAAAAGCGATATAGCCCAGCAATGTCAACCCAGACTCATCCGCCACGGCATATTCCTTCTGCTGGGGCGGCATCTCCTTGTATGCGACCGCCACGGCACGAAAGCCATCGGCGTTCAGGTTCTCGGCCAGTTGCCGCGTCTGTTCGAGGTGGCTTGCCTCAAGCGTGCCGGCCTCGTCACCGCTGACGTAGTACGTACTGACAGCCAGCACCTCCTCCACCGCACCCTTGCAGATCAGCACGTGTGTGCCGTCATCCCGTGCCAACACCACCGACATGCGCCGGCGCTCGAAGTCGAACGGCAGCTCGTCGATCTTCTGAAAGCGTGCGTGCGCGTCCAGACGTTGCTCCAGTTCCACATGTTTGAGCACAGCCACATCCAGCAGGTTTTTCAGGCCCGACTGATAGCAGCTGTTCAGAAACGCGTACTCCAGCACCTGATCGGATTCTTCGCCCCGAAGATCCAGATGATGCTTGAGGATGATCCGGTCTTGCGTGAGCGTGCCGGTTTTGTCGGTGCACAGCACATCCATCGCGCCGAAGTTCTGGATGGCGTTCAGCCGCTTCACAATGACTTTCTTGCGCGACATCGCGATGGCGCCCTTGGCCAGATTGACCGTGACGATCATCGGCAGCATCTCGGGCGTCAGGCCAACGGCCACGGCCACCGCAAACAGAAGCGCCTCGAACCAGTTGCCCTTGGTCAGGCCGTTGATGAGGAAAACGGTGGGCGCCATCACCAGGATCAGCGTCAGCATCAGCCAGGTGAACCGCGTAATGCCGCGGTCAAAGCTGGTCTGCACGCGTTGCGCGGCGATCAGGTTGGCCACATGGCCGAAGGCGGTACGCTGGCCTGTGGTCAGCACCACGCCCGTGGCATAGCCGCTCACCACGGCGCTGCCCATGAAGCAAAGGTTGGGTTGGTCGAATTCTGCGTTCGTTTTCTGATCGGAAGGCTGGGCGTGTTTTTCTTGCGGCATGGCTTCGCCGGTCAGGGCAGACTGATTGACGAACACGTCTTTGGCACCGAGCAGCCGCAAGTCCGCCGGCACCATGTCGCCAGCGGAAAGCTGCACGATGTCGCCCGGCACCAACTGTTCGATGGGGACTTCCTGGCTTGCTTCAGCGCCGTCGACATCCATGCGCCTTACGGTTGCTGTTGTATGCACCATGCGCCGCAGCGCTTCCGCAGCCCGGTTCGAGCGGTGCTCCTGCAGAAATCCCAGGACAACGCTCAACACCACCATGACGGCAATCAACACGGCGGCCCGCACATCGCCCAACGCTGCCGAGACACCTGCCAACGAGATAAGCAGCAGATTCAGCGGATTGATCGAACGGCGCAGCAACTCCAGCAGCACAGTCTCATGATGGCCATTGGCTACGCGGTTGAGTCCGTATTTGTCCAAGCGCTGTGCCGCGGCTTCCTGCGTCAGACCGTGTGTCTGGGTCTGCAACCGGTCCAGCACATCTTCGGCCGGAAGGCTGGCCCATATCGACATGTCATCGGCTGCTACATGAGAGGGCAATACATTGGGCAGCGTTGGCCAGTGTGGTCTGCCGCGCATCGCTAGTCTCCTTGCGTGCAGGCAAGTGCATGGCGCGCCGCCACCCATTCTTCATTCGTAGGCTCGACCACGACCCGCACAGGGCTCTGCGGTGCAGAGACCACAGGCGCGTTGCCTGCATTGGCCACGGAGTCGGCGATGACACCCAGATAGGCCAAGGCGGCCATCACGCGCTCGCGGATGACGGCGTTGTGCTCACCGATGCCTGCGGTGAAGGCCAGCATGTCCAACCCGCCTAGAACGGCAACAAGCGCACCGATCTCACGCACGATGCGACGGACATACAGCGCTAGAGCCAGCTGGCACCTTGCGTCCTGGGCCTCCAGCGGCAACAGTGCTCGTGGGTCGGCCGATACGCCGGACACGCCCAGCAACCCTGACGCGTGATACAGCAGGTGGCCCACTTGTTCGAGCGAGAGCTTCTCCACTTCCATCAGGTGCAGGACGACACCGGGGTCGATGGCACCGCATCGCGTTCCCATCATCAGCCCATCCAGCGCAGAGAACCCCATCGTGGTGGCCACGCTGGCGAGATCCTGCATGGCACAGAGGCTCGCCCCGCTGCCCAGATGCGCAACGATCGTACGGCCTTTTGCTACGCCGCCGTGCCGGATCGGCAGCGCATATGTCATGTACTCGTACGACAGGCCGTGAAAGCCATAGCGCCGCAGACCCCGATCGAACAGCGCATGTGGCAGCGGCAATATCTGCTCCACACGCGGGATCGTGTGATGGAACGCCGTATCGAAGCACGCTACCTGCGGCACGTCGGGGTGCTCTTCCAGAAATGTGCCGATCGCCTCCAGCGCGAACGGCTGATGCAATGGCGCAAGCGGTATATAGCTTTGTAGCTCGGCCAGCACCGCCAGCGTTACGCGTACAGGCGCAACATATTTGCTACCTCCATGGACCACGCGATGCGCAACGGCCGCCAGGTGTCTTTCGTCGAGCCACTCCCTGGCGCGTGTACGAATCTCCAGCAACGCTGCGTGGTATGGCTGCGCGGCAGCCAACGTCACAGCGGCTGGCGTGCCACCCTGCTCCGTCACGGTTGCATGTCCACTGCCGATTGCTTGGATCTCGCCCCGCCATATCGCGGCATGGTGCGTGCTCAACGTGCCCACATCAAACAGGGCGAACTTGATGCTCGATGAGCCGCAGTTGAGCACGAGAATACAAGCACTCATGGCGGTACCATCCGATAGCGATGTGCCAGCAGAACAGCCACTGCACACGATGCAAGCCGCGAGACACGCAGATCAGCGCGACTTGTGAGCACAATCGGCACGCGTGCGCCCAGCACGATCCCCGCACTGATGGCGCCGCCCAGATACTCAAGCTGCTTGGCCAGCATGTTGCCGCTCTCAAGGTCCGGCACCACGAGGATATCGGCCTGCCCAGCTACGGGCGAGACGATGCCCTTGATCAGCGCAGCTGCGGCAGATACTGCATTGTCGAAAGCCAGTGGCCCATCCAGAACGGCCCCCGTGATCTGCCCGCGATCCGCCATTTTGCACAGTGCTGCGGCGTCCAGCGTAGCAACCATGCGCGGGTTGACGGTCTCCACCGCAGCTAGGATCGCAACGTGCGGACACGCCACGCCGATGGCATGTGCCAAATCGATCGCGTTGCGTACGATGTCTGCCTTTTCGTCCAACGTCGGGGCGATGTTGACGGCGGCATCGGTCAGGATGAACGGACGTGGATACGCCGGCGTCTGCATGAGAAAGCAATGACTGACCCGGCGCTTGGTCCTCAGCCCCGCATCTGTGCGCAGGACAGCCGACATCAACTCATCTGTATGCAGGCTGCCCTTCATCAACGCTTCGACTTCGCCTTGCGCGGCCAGCTCTACGGCACGCGTGGCTGCGGCGTGGCTGTGCGGCACATCGATGATCTCCACGTCTGCCAACGTCAGGCCAGCCTCTGCCGCAACGGCTTCCAGCCGCACGCGCGGAGCGATCAGACGCGGCACGATCAGGCCATCCGCGTGCGCGTCCAGTGCCGCCGACAGGCTCAGCGCATCACACGGATGCACGACCGCCGTGCGGACAGCCCCCAAGCTTCGCGCGTTGGCGAGCAACCGTTGAAGACCACCCTCGCTGTCGCGCAGATCCGGTAGCGCATTGCGTGGCACTTCGACTGGCTTGGTGGGCGCAATCACATCCGCCTCGCCGCTGATGGCAATGATCCCATCGGCATTGATGCATTGGCACGCCAGCGTCAACCGATGTTGCTCTGCATTCCGGCCCACCACGGTCACGGACACCTTCAACGTATCGCCCACACGCACGGGCGCCAGAAACTGCAGCGTCTGTCCGACATGGATGGCACCCGGCCCCGGCAACCGCTGACCAAGCAACGCTGCGATCAGCGCACCACCCAGCATGCCCGGCACGGCGGCGTGCGCCTCGGCAGTGCTTTGGCCCCGAGCCCCCAGCGCTGGGCCTTCCGTTTGCCCCATCAGCATGACGAACAGCTGAACGTCTTCCGCCGTGAGCGTGCGTTCCATGCTCGCCGTGTCACCCACGGCAATGTCGTTGAATGTGCGATTCCGGATGACACCGAGGTCATCAACCACCGCTAGCGGCACGTTCTCGATGCTCATGGTCTGTCCTCGCGCGGAGGGATGTGAATGATGTATCGCCAGGCAGCGCAGAAGATGCGGTTTGCGGTACCGTGCCGCGCGCTGCAAGCGTGGTCTTCCAGAAGCCATGGAGTGGCATCGTGTCAGCGGCAAGATGAAGTGCTTGAACGACGGCCTGCTGCCATTGCCGTACCGCCTGCTGGGTTTCGATTACCAGCGTCGTGTGGTTCGTCAGCGCCGTGCGAACGAACCCCTCCAGTACTGTCACACCGTGCTGCTGAATGCGCCACCAGGCGTTCGGCCACATGGCGGCAACCGCCGGCCAGTTCTGCGCATCACACAACTCCGAGCGCGCAGCCAGGATCTCGTCGATGTCGTCTGCCAGCAGTTCGACGCCCAAGCTCAACCAATGCTGCCGCGCGGACACCATCACTTTGCATAACTGCTGCGTCAATACCAGTTGAGACTTGTATAGCGCCAGCAGCAGATCGGGCTGCTCGTCCATATGCTCTCCTTCGGCGTCATTTCTCCAAGACGTAGGTGCCGGGTGCGTCTGCCAGCGGCGGATACGCATGCGAACCGAGCGCAGGTGACTCTGCAGCTTGATCTGACGCGCCATGCGCCACCAGCCATGCATGCCATGCGGGCCACCATGATCCGGCGTGGTCCGTGGCGGTACTTAACCAGAGGTCCGGCGCCAAGCTGCTGCCGCCGGCGCGGCGCGTTTCCATGCGGAAGTGGCCATGCGGATGCCCCGGTGGGCTGACAATGCCGGCGTTGTGTCCGCCACTGGTGAGCACGAATGTCAGCTCCGCCGGACACAGATGATGGAGCTTGTAGACCGAGCGCCAAGGTGCGACGTGGTCGGTTTCCGTCCCCGCAAGAAACACGGGCTGTGATATATCCCCCAGCGAGACAGGTCTGCCCCTCACCGGATACCGTCCCTCGCTCAGATCATTGTTCAGGAACAGGCGGCGCAGATACTCGCCTTGCATGCGTGCGGGCATGCGCGTGGTATCGGCATTCCAGGCCATCAGGTCGTTCAGCGGTGCGCGTTCGCCCATCAGATATTCACCGACCATGCGCGACCACAGCAGGTCATACGAACGCAGCATCTGGAAGGCGCCGGCCATCTGCCGCGCGGTCAGGTAGCCCGCCTCGGCCATCTGGGCATCCAGCAGGCTGATCTGCGCCTCATCAATAAAGAGGCCGAGCTCTCCTGGGTCGGCAAAATCCGTGTGCGCGGCAAACAGTGTCATCGACGCCAGACGCTCGTCGCCGTCGCGCGCCATCGCGGCCGCAGCCATGGAGAGCAACGTGCCACCCAGGCAGTACCCGGTTGCATGAACGCGCCGCCCGGGAACAATGTCGTTCACGGCATCCAAGGCGGCCATGACGCCGAGTTCCAGATAGTCGTTCATCGCAAGGTCGCGCTCCCCCTCGCCAGGGTTCTTCCAGGAGATGCAGAACACGGTGTGCCCTTGCTCCACCAGATACCGGATCAGCGAATCCTCCGGTGAGAGATCGAGGATGTAGTACTTCATGATCCACGCGGGCACGATCAGAATTGGCTCCGCATACACCTTGGGCGTCGCAGGCGCGTACTGGATCAGCTCGATCAGCCGGTTGCGCAGCACAACCTTGCCGGCCGTGACGGCAACATCGCGACCCGGCACGAAGTTTTCTGCGCCGGGCGGTGGCGCGTTGCTCAGATAGCGCTCGAAATCGCCTAGCGCGTTGAGGGCGCCACACACCAGATTGGCGCCATGCTGTTCGAAGGTCCGCTGCAGTACCACCGGGTTGGTCATGAGCTGGTTGCCGGGAGACGCCATATCCAACCATTGCCGTGCGGCAAATGCGACCATGTCTTCGTGATGGCTGGAGACGCCCCATACGCCATGGGTGGCAGCATCCCACCAGCGCTCCGTCAGCAGGAAGGACTGATGCAGCACGTTGAACGGCCATAGACGCCATGCGTCAGCGTGGAACCTTCGATCCTGCGTCGGAGGTTGCACGCAGCACTCCACCTGTAGCGGCCCACTAGCGGCGCAATTCTCCCCGTAGTGGAACAGCGCTTCGGCCTGTGTGAGTGCCAGGCGTAGCAACTCCAACCGTTTGCCTGGCGAGATCGCAATATGCAGCGCCCAATCCAGCCAGGCCATCAGCATCGAGGCATGCGAAAGCGACATCGACGCACGTGCCATGGCGGCGTGTAGCGGAATGTCGATCTTGTCGGCAGCAGACGGAGATGGCGCGGGCGTGGTGCGCATGAACAGTAGCTGGCGAAGCGCGTGGATATGCAAACCATTAGAGCGCATTACATGCCCTGGGGCTTGATGCAACTCAACGGCTGTCGTTATCCCGGCGATCCCTGTGCGTCTGCTGCCACAGGCGCCTGGAGGCGGGTGCCATGCCACCCGCCTCCCAAGGCAAGAAATAGTGCAACCGTGTCCTGCAACCGCTGCGCACGCAACTGCAGCGTGCCAAGCACAGCCTGTTGGTACTGCAGATCGGCACTCAACACTTGGAGATAGCTGGCGACTCCCGCGCGATAGCCAGCATTGATTTCATCCAGTGCAGCGCTCGCTGCCGTCTGCGCTCGCAGCTGCGCGTCAAGCTGGGCAGCATCGTGTTCCAACGCACGCAACACATCCGCCACCTGCTCGAACGACGTGAGCACCACTTGCCGATAGTCGGCGTCTGCCGCCTGCAATGCCTGCTTGGATGCGGCCCGGCGGAAGTACAGGGTACCGCCTTCAAACAGCGGAGCGACAAGGTTCGCGCCTGCGCTCCAGGCGCCGGCCTGTACGCCAAAGAGATCGGCACTGCGGCCGCTCATGCGGGCATAGTCTGCGCTCAGCGTCAGTGCTGGGAGCATCGCCGCCGTCGCCACACCCACCTCGGCACTGGCCTGATGCAGGCGCGCTTGTGCGGCAAGAACGTCGGGGCGCTGACGCACCAGTTCAGATGGCACCAGCATGGGTAAGTCTGCCGGCAGTTGCAAACCGGTGAGTGCAACATCCGGGGGGGCTGCCTCGGAGGGGAACCGGCCCGTCAACACTGCCTGCAGATGAGCAGCTTGGTCCCGCTTCTGCTCCAGTGGCGGCAAGGACGCTTCCAGCGACGCCAACTGCGCCGCAAGGCTCAACTCGCTGGCATGTGCCATAACGCCTGCTTTTACCTGCGCGTGCGCAATCTCCACCTGTTCACGCACCACGGCAATCAAGCTACGCGTGATGTCGATCTGCGCCCCATAGGCAGCATGGGCGATGATGGCGTTCACCAGATTGCCTGTCAGTGAGAGGTAAGCGGCGGCTACCGCGTACCGCTGTCCTTCGGTTTGAGCCGCCAGTGCTTCCACAGCCCGCCGATTGCCACCAAAGATGTCGACTGCGTAGCTGACGGATGCCCCCAACGTCCACAGCGTGAACAGGCTTGGTGTGCCGGTCTGCCCGAGTCGGGCGGGCACCACCGCCTGGCGTGATACATCGGCTGAGCCGGCCACCTGCGGATAGAACACCCCCGCTCCGGCACGCAGCAGATCCTGTGCAGAGCGCAGATTGGCTTGCGCTTGCTGCAGGGTGGGATTGAACTCGACGGCCATTTCCACGGCTTGATCCAGCGCCGGACTGCCAAGCGCGCGCCACCAGTCTGCCGGCACCGTCGCGGCCGTAAAGCGCTGCGCGACGCCGTCTGCGAAGGTGGCTTGCACAGGGTTGCCGTCACGCAGATAACGGTCAACGTCGGGCGCTGGCGGCGTATGGAAATCTGGCCCGACCGCGCAGCCAGCAATCATCAGCGCCACGGCCATCGCCCACACCGCGGCTTTCACGATGCCCCCTGCAGATACACGTCGACCAGTTGGCCAGGATAGACCGCAAGCTTGTCCGGCTGCTTGAAACGAAAGAGCAACGGCAGCACGCGCACATCCACGCGTTCGGAGCGCTGGTCAGACAGCTCCACCTTGGGCGACACATACGGCTGTATACGTACGAATTCGAGCGGCACGCTGATGTCGGTGCCGCGCAGAAACATGCGTGCCTGCACTGTGCCGGGTGGCAAGCGGTGCACCAGGATCTCATCTACATACACGCGTACGGCCAGCTTGCTCTGACTGGCGCTCATGGTGACCAGAGGCACATTGGCCCGCGTATAGGCATCATAGGTGCCTTGCGGCGACACATAGGCACCCGCCGCTGTATTGATGGACATGACAACGCCATCCACAGGCGCACGCACGACGGATTTTTCTAGCAGCGCCGCAGCCGCAGCCGCGCCTTTCTGTAAGGCGTCTCGTTGCTTCTGCAGCGTGCGGATGTCGTAGCTCCAGGCGCCGGCACGAGTCAGGTCGTACTGGCGCTGTGCGACAGCCAGATTGCCGTGGGCCACCCGCACAGCGTTGGCCGCATTGTCCATGGCATCGCGGCTGACTGCCTTGGGGTTGAGCCGAGCAGCCGCTTCAAGCTTGTCCAGCTGATCCCTCACTGTGTGCAGGCTGGCGTCCGCGGCTGTTACCTGGGCACGGGTGACTTCCAATGTTTCCTTGCGCGGCTGGGCGAGTAGCGCGTTTAACTGGGCATCCACGGCATCCGCCTGCGACTGCTGCTGCGCTGTCAGGGCACGCTGCACGGAGTCTTCAATCTGGATCAATACATCGCCGCGCTTAACTGCCTGGCCTTCTTGCACTGCGATACGTGCCACCGTACCCGACACCTCCGAGTACAGGTTCAGGTTGGCGCCGCTGGGCTGGTCGCTTTCGATGATGCCGTTGGCATAGATGCCTGTTGCGTAAGGATTGGCCGCAGGCTGGAAGACTGGCGGCAGCGGCGGGCTCTGCCGTGCGTAGTAGACGGCCGCCCCAATCCCTAGCAGCGCGCCGATCACAGCGAGCACAAACAACCATCGGATCTTCATCGCATCTCTCCATGTTCGATGCGGCTCAGCTTGCCGTCTTCCATATCGAGAATGCGGCTGGCCATGTCGAGAATGCGCGCGTCATGCGTCACGATCACGATGCAGCGGTGCTCGTTCAGGATCTCTGTCTTCACGAACTGCATGATGGAACGGCCAGTGTCGCCGTCTAGTGACGCCGTGGGTTCATCCAAGATCAGGATGTCGGGCTGCGTGACGATGGCGCGCGCAATGGCTACACGCTGCTGTTCACCGCCGCTGAGCTTGACGGGAGGCAACTGCGCACGGTTTTTCAGGCCGACCACATCGAGGTAATGCATGGCCTGGTCAAGCGCAGCGTCCCAGGCGACATGCCGTAAGATCAGCGGGATCGCGACGTTCTCGACCGTGGTGAGGCGCGGGAACAGATGGTAGTCCTGAAACACGAAACCGATCTTGCCTAAGCGAAAATCAGCCAGCGCGTCGGCACCCAGGCTCCAGATATCGACGCCGTCCACCACGGCCCGGCCGCCGTCGGGGCGCAGGATGCCCGAGATCACACTCAGCAGCGTGGTCTTGCCGCTGCCCGATGGCCCGACAATGAAGAGCATCTCGTTGAAGTAGGCCTCAAAACTGACCTGCATGAGTGCGCGGGTGCGCGCGTCTCCCTCACCAAACCATTTATCGAGTGCCTGCGCGGCAATGGCGACGTTGGTCACAATCAGCCCCGGAAGATATCGAAGGGCTCGATACGCAGTACCTTGCGCACACCGATATAGCCCGAGATGCCGGCAATCACGATCACCATGGCCAGCGCCAACATCAGATTGGAGAACGTGATCATGGCCGCGTAGTCCGGAATGCGCAGCCGCACCACGGCGATTGATACCGCGCATAGGCCGATCCCCAGCCCATAACCCACCAGTGCTACGAACGTGGCCTGAAAGATGATCATCGTTACCAACTCCCGCCCCTTGGCCCCAATGGCCTTGAGCGCGCCAAACCGCTCAAGGTTTTCCAGGATGAAGGTGTAGAAGGTCTGCCCCGATATCGACAGCCCCACCACAAAGCTGATCACGGTCATCAGCAGGATGTTGGTACCAAGCCCGGTCTGGTAGGTATAGAAATGCGAGATGCGTGCGATGAACTGCTCTTTGGTCAGCGCGCGATAGCCGAGCCGGTCCACCGCACGTTCGATCGCAGCAATCTCGGCCTCGCTTTTGGGTTCGATCAAAATGTACGACATTGCGTAGCGCGTACTCGGCAGGTATTGCACGGCGCGGCGGTACGTTGTGTACAGGGTGGGGACACCAAACAACCCGCTGGTGGCGACTTCGCCAATGCCGACGATCACCCCCCGGTGGTCATTGACCTCGAACTCGGTGCCGATGTGCGGGTTCTCCAGTTTTCCAAACTCAGCGTCTTGGATGACGATGAAGGCGTTCTCGCCGTACAGATCCTGAATACGGCCGCTGAGCATGCGTGGGCGGCCGAACAGGCTGGTGTCGTCGATGCCGACGACAGTGACGGGCTGATAGGTGCCGCTGGTCAGGCGCACAAGCGCACCGCCGGAATACAGCGGCACGGCAAACTTCACACCGTCGATACTGCGTACCGCATCGAGCACGTAGTCCGGCATGCCAATGGTGTTGGCCACAGTGTTGACTGCCGGGTCCATGACCCACATGCGCGCACCGATGTTGTAAACGGCGGACGAAGACCGATTGAGTACGCCGGCAAACAGCGACGTCATCTCGATCATCAGGAACACTGCAAACGTGATACCGACCAGCAAGCCGCTCAACTTTGCCTTGTCATTGACCAAGAGCTTGTAGGCGAGTTTGAGAATGGCTTGCACATGCCCCCCATAGCGTCATGCACAGCAGACAGAACTGCCCCGGGGTGATGGCGGCCGGCCGATGCATGTGCATCAACGATAGCGATTCTGGGGTGGAGGCCTTTGATGTGCCGCAAGGCTGCGCCGGGTGCTGCGGCGCGCAGGCTACAGCGTATCGTCGTCGGAGAACAAGTGATGACGTATCGCGTAGCGCACCAGGGCGGCTTCGCTGGCAAGCTGCAGCTTGTCCATCAGCCGCATCTTGTAGGTGCTGATGGTCTTTGCGCTCACGCACAGGCTCGTGGCAATATCGGTCAGCGGCTCGCCATGCACCAACCGGCGATAGACCTCCATCTCGCGGTCTGACAATCGGGTGTGCGCAGCTTCCTCGCTGGGCTCGCCCAGGCTATGCGCAAGCTTCTCCGCCATGGGCGGGCTGACATACGTGCCGCCAAGGGCCACCTTCTGCAGCGCGGTGACGAGTTCGGTTGCCGCGCTCTCCTTGGTCAGGTAGCCGGCTGCGCCCGCCCGAAAGGCGCGCGCCACGTATTGTTCCTCAGCGTGCATGGTCAGTACCAGCACGCGCACCCTGGGGTGATCGTCGTGCAGTTGGCGCAGCAGCTCCAGCCCGCTGCGCCCGGGCATTGAGAGATCAAGCACGATCACCTGCGGTTGATGGTCACGCACCAGTTGCAGAACCTGCGTGCCATCCGAGGCTTCGCATGCGACTTCGAAATCCCCCGCGCGCTCCAGGATATGACGCACACCGTCGCGCATCACAGCGTGATCGTCGGCGATCATCACGCTGATCATGTCCGGACCTCCTCGGTGGCTTCGTGAGCGGCGGGAAAGCGTACGGTCAATCGAAAACCACCCTCGGGTACGTGCGTGATCGTCGCCTGCCCGCCCAGCAGCCGGGCCCGCTCGCGAATGCCAAGCAACCCCAGCGGCTTGCGTTCTCCCACTGCTGGGGGCGCCCCACTCCAGCCGTGACCGTTGTCTTGAATGGACAACTCCAGGACGTCGTCCTGTTGCGCAAACACGATCTCCACACGCGTGGCATCTGCATGGCGAACGACATTATTGAGCGCCTCTTGCACGATCCGAAAGACCGAGATGGCGGCCCCCTCGTTCATTGCCGTTTCTTGCGCATGCACGTTCACGACCAGGCCAAAGCGCTGGCGAAAATTCTTGGCCATCCACTCGATGGACGGCACGAGCCCCAACTCGTCGAGTAATGGCGGCCGAAGGTCTGCGGAGATCTGCCGCACGGCTGCAATCGTTTCGTCAATCACGTGCTGCATCGCCTGGGTCTGGTCGATCAACGCCTTGTCACCCCGCGCGGCCTGCAGATCTGCCGCCAGCAGCGAGATGTCCATCTTGAGCGCGCTCAGCCGCTGGCCCAGGTCATCGTGCAGCTCGCGGGCAATGCGATGCCGTTCTTCTTCTCGCGTGGCCAGAATGCTGTCCGACAGATGCTGCAATTCTTCCTGAGAGCGCCGCAGCGCCGCTTCCGCGCGAACACGCTCTGTGGTGTCGCGCAGCATCACGGTGAAAAGCTTGCCGCCGTTCACTTCGATCTGCGAGATCGACGCTTCGATGGGGAATTCCCGCCCGTCCGTATGCAGCGCAAAGAGCGGGCGCTGCTTGCCCATCTGGCGCTCGGACACGCCCGTCACCCCAAAGCGCCGCACGTGTGCCTCGTGCGCGCCGCGAAAGCGCTCGGGAATGAAGTCTGACAGCGGGCGCCCGATGGCATGGCGGGCTGGGCATCCAAACAGCGTTTCGGCCATCGGGTTGAACAACACGATGCGTTGCGTTTCATCCACCGAAATGATGGCTTCCATGGACGAACGGATGATGCCGGCCAGCCGAGCTTCGCTCTTCTCAAGGTGGGTCAGATCCCGCGCCACCACGGCGCGCAGCTTCCGAAGTCGAAGCCAATAGAACACCAGCGCCAGGATCGCGGCGATGCTTGCCGAGGCCAGAAAAATAAACGCAGCATCTCTAGCCTGAAGTGCCAGCGCCAACCGTGTGACAGACGCCGCGAGCAGCAGGATGGCCAGCACCCCGACCACGAGTTCCGCTGAGGTGGATTGCAACTGCAATAGGCGCCTGTGCGTTGCCTTCGAGGATTGCGTGTCTTGGTCCGCCACCGAACACCACCAAAAGGTCGGGATGCAAACAACATAGCCCATTCTGGGGGCGGTAGATACTAGCCGTGTGAAGGAGACGCCCCCCGGAAAACCCTGCCGGGGCTGTCAGAAAACCCTGACAAAGACATTGCCGATCCCGACATGCATCTCAGCGCTGCCTGATTTCGCGCAAACACCACGCGTCCGATACTGAGCCTACGGACACCGTGCCTTGATGGAACGTAGTGGCCGGATACCCACCAACCTACCAAGGATGTGTGGATCAGAGACCACAGACGCCTTCCGGAGCCGCCCCATGATTCCGCGCACGCTAGAGTCCCCCGCCCCCGTTGACACCCCCCGCCCTGCTGCGTTTCCCCAGCTCAGGCTCGTTCGCGACGCTACGCAGGCCCGCCAGACAACGCCATCGGTTCCCAGTAGCCAGTGCGGCAACTGCATGATGCACTGGGCGTGCATTGCGAGCGCCGTGCCGTCCGCGCAACGAGATAACCTGGATCGAATGATTCATACCTGGCGCAAGATCGCCAGAGGCGAAGCCCTCTTTCGCGCGGGCGACAGCTTCCACGCGCTGTATGCCATCCGCTCAGGTTCGTTCAAGACCGTGGTATCGCACCCCAACGGGGCAAGCCATGTCACCGGATTCCAGCTAGCGGGCGAAACGCTGGGGCTCGACGGCATTGCTGGCGACCACCACACCTGCGACGCGATTGCCCTGGAAGACAGCACGGTCTGCTCCATGCCCTTCCATTGCGTTGAAGACCTATGCCAGGACATCCGCCCACTTCAGCATCGCCTTCACCAACTGATGGCCGAAGAGATCGTGCGCGAGTCGGGGCTCATGCTGCTGCTTGCCGGGCTGAGCGCGGAAGCGCGTGTTGCGACCTTCCTTCTGAACCTCTCCACGCGCATGCAGGATCGCGGGTACTCCGCTTCAAGCTTCACGCTGCGCATGACCCGCGAGGAAATCGGCAGCTACCTTGGCATGCAACTGGAGACCGTCAGCCGGGCGCTGTCGAGATTCCAGCGCGAAGGCTGGATTGTCGTGAGCGGCAAGAACATCGAGCTGACGGACAAGAACGCGCTGACGGAGCTTTGATCGCCCCACTGCAAAAAAGAAGCCGCCCCGACTTTGGTGGGGCGGCTTCGTTCCTTTTCTGCGTTACGGTGCGATCTGGAGATGATCAATGACTTCCGTGACGCCGGGTGCAGACCAGGCCGCACCCTTGGCCGCACGCCGTTCCGATGCGGAATCGATGCGGCCGCTGAGCGTCACCGTCCCGCCCTGGACTGTGACACGGATGTGATCAGCTTCGCGCGCAGCATGCCGCTTGAGCGCGGCGCCGATCTGCTCGGCGACATTGGTTGGTGCCACGCGCGTCTTGATTCGCAACCGATTGATCAGGCCCGCCACACCACGCAGCGACCCCACTGCATGGGCTGCCTGCTCGCTCTGATAAGGCCAGTCCACCTCCCCCGACAGCGTCACCCAGCCGTTTTCGACAAGCACCTCGATACGGTTGGACGGCAGGCTGACATGCCATTCAAGCGCGGTACGGGCCGCCTGAGCAACGTCCGCATCCGTGTGCGTGCCCGGCAGGCGGACTTCGATCTTCTGCACGACACCACGCACACCTGCGACACGTTCGGCCGCATGCTCGGCTGCGAGCTTCTCCATGTAGCTGCGCACGTGGCCGGTGAGCGTCACCACCCCGTTGTCCACTTCCACACCAATCGTCGCGGCGTCTATCGCCGGTTCCCAAATCAGTTCGTCGTTGACGTCTTGCTTGATGCCCAGATCGCTTTTCATACCTCACTCCTGCCTGATGTTGTCGCCCCGCTATGCCCAGCGACGCTCACGCGCTGTCTGACAGGGCAGACAGCACACGGCGGTCGGCTGGGCTTGCAGGCGTAAGAACGGAATCGCTTCGCCACAATCGACGCAGATACCGTAGTGATGCTGCTGCATGCGCTCGCGTGCAGCGTTCAGTTGCGCAAGCTCGCTTCGGTAACGAGCGAGCATGACGTCGTTCGTTTGGTCCCCCGCCTCTTCATCAGCAAGATCCGCATTCTCGAGCGGCGCCTCTCGCGGCACCGGCACGACGGATGCGCCCAGCGCGGACAACTGGCGCTGCACGCGCGCTTCCTGCTCGTCAAGCAAACGCCTCAGTTGTTTCCATTGCGCCTCGGTAAAGCGGCTCATGCCTGGTCTCCTTCGATGGACTCTGCGTCAAACTGCGTGCCCGACTTTAGGCCTCCGTCGGCGACAGCCACGCTGGCCGGTGCCTCGACTGCTCCCACCGACCAGCGGTCTTCACCTGATCGATGAAGCCCGCAATTTCATCCTGCGACAACCCGCTGAGCACGTCACGCTGGAACAGCGCCAGCACCGGCGCCGGAATGTTGGACGTAATGCGCATGATCTCTTCAACGGCGCTGAACGCCCCACGCGCTGCCATGACACAGATCACGGACAAATGCCCTGACAACGGCAGTTGATCCGCCAGGAAGTCCCGCATGGGCGAAGCCAGATGGCCCATCCAGATCGGCGCGATCACGATCACGTGTTCGATCTCGTCAAGCGGTGGGCCTTCATAGTGATACTTGGCACGCGCATGGAACACCGTTTCGATCACACATCGCGCATCTCCCAGGAAGCCTGCGCGCGGGTGCTCATCGGTCACCTCTGCAAGCTGCCAACCGCTCTGCGCAGCCATTTGCTCGGCGACCTGACGTGCTGTACCGGTGCGCGAGTAGTACACGATCAGTTTCTTTTCCATGTCGTACTCCAGGGATCTCGAAAGCTGTGGAGCTGGTCTACCGCCTAATTTCCCGCTAGGAGCCAACCCACATCTGGTCAACGACGGCGCGTACACCTGGCGCGTCCCATGCGGCCTCCCGGGCCGCACGGCACTCGTTGAGGTTGCGTAGCGGCCCGCGCAAGGTCACCGTCCCGTCCGCCACGGAAACATTCAGGCGCGAAGCGTCGACTGCAGCCAAGCGTTGCAGTGCCTTTGCAATGCGATCACACAGATCGGCCGGGCCGGACGCGGCGCGCAATGTAAGTGCATTGGCTACCGACGTAACGCCGCGCACTCTGCGTACGGTATCCAACGCCGCGCGGCGTTGGAAGTCCTGGTCAACTTCGCCGCGCAGCGTCACAGCACCGTCCTCGACGGTGATCCGGACAGCATTCGGCGGCACTGATGGATTCCAATGCAACGCACTGCTGATGGCTTGTGCAATCTCGTTATCCGGGCGCTGCATATCCGGCGGCATCCGCACATCCACATGGACGACAAGTGCAGTCACGCCGGCCACCCGCCGGATCGCCTCTTCCGCGGCATGCTTATCCGCAAACGTATCGACGCCACCGGAGAGTGTCACCACACCATCTTTGGCCTGTACCGCAAAGCGACTGGCATCCACTGCCGGGTCCCATTGCAACTCATCCTCGACATCACGCTTGAGTTGGATATCGTTTTTCATAGCGATCTCCTCAGGGTCAATCAAGGTCGGGGCTTAGTGCGACATGAGCACAGGCACGGTCATCGTCTTCAGCAGGGTGCGCGTCACCCCGCCGAGCACGAGTTCTCGCAGGCGGCTGTGCCCATAGGCACCCATCACAATCAGATCTGCATTGAAGTCGGCCGCACGTGAGAGCAGGAGTTCGCCCACGGCGGTGTCGGAATCTGCGCAATCGGCCTCCTCCACCGTCGTGTGAACGCCGCGCGCGTTCAGCGCCCGCGCAACCTGACCGACCGTGGTTTCTTCGGCCCAGTGCTTGGGCTGCGTGCTGTTGATCTGCAGCACGTGCACGTTCGCGCCCGTCATCATTGGCATGGCGTCATGCAGCGCACGAGCCGACTCGCGCCCACCGCTCCACGCCACCAGAACGCGCTGCGGCAATGCCGTGAAGTTGCCTGCATATGGCACAACCAGCACCGGACGGCCCGACTCCAGGATCAGCGTTTCGACAAAGTCGCCGGCGATAAACTCATCCGCCTCATCCGGGTTCCATTGTCCGACTACCAGAAGATCGACTTCTCGCGCTTCCCGCAGCACGAGCGCCAGGGGATCGCCTTCCACGGCGCGCCACTCGGTTTCCACCGACAGCCCTTCTGTCGCCGTGCGAAAGCGTGCGTGCACGGCATCGCGCACGCTGTCACGCCGGAGGCGGTCTTCCTCCAGATAGCGTGCAGCGTCTTCCATCATGTAGAACCAGTTAAGGCTTGGCGCAAAGCTCGCATAGATACCAACAAGTTTGGCGTCGTGTGCCTTCGCATACTGGGCGGCGAGGTTAAGGCGATGCATGGCGCGTTCACTGCGGTCCAGATGCACCATCACGCTGGTGTAGCTCATGGTCAGATCCCGATGTCGGGTCAGAGGATGGGGTGCCCGGCTAGGCAATGACGACCTTGCTCAGCGGTTCCGTAGTGGCGTGCGGTGTCTCCGTCGGCACCGAACGGACCAGCAGCACCGGCAGCGTGCTCAGGCGTACCACGCTCTCGGCCACGCTGCCCAGGAACAGGCGCCGGAACCCGCGTCGGCCGTGCGTGCCCAGCACCAGCGCTTGAGCACCGACGTTGTGCGCCACCTGCTCGATCGCGCCACCGATATCGAAGGTTCCAATGGGATCGTCCACCACCACGCTGTGGACATGTACGCCAGCCTTCTCGACCTTGGCACGTGCATCGGCAACGATCTGATTGCCTTGTTTGATCAGTATCTCGGTAAAGGCGCCGACATCGACATAGCCAACGTCGTACATCAGGTAGGAGTTGTCGATCACGTGGGCGATGACTAGCTCCGAGCCAAGCTTTTGCGCGAGCTGGATTGCCTCATCCAGCGCGCGATCTGCTGTAGGACTGCCATCTACCGCTACCAGAATCCTGTCATACATGATGTGCCTCCATCGAATCCGTTATCCACCCCGAGCGGGCTTACTGGATTCCATGTTGGACCACCAAGCGGATTACCCATTGATTTACATCAGCGTTTGGCGAACCGGATCCCGCCGCAGCGCCAATTGATCTGCCTCAATAGCTGGAGACGGTCACTCGATAGACCGGTTCGCCATATCCCGCCCCTCAGGTGCAGGCATTGAAAGCTCTCGACACCTTGTGCGGGATCAACCTCTGACACCGGCCCGTTCTTATAGTGAAAACGTACGCGCATCGGAGTTCAGCATGAGGGTTGATCAGATTTGCTCTCACCGCATCGTCCACGTCCAGGCAACGGCGACGCTGCAACAAGCCGCCCAGTTGATGCGGGACGAAAGCGCCCGGGCGTTGCTTGTCACGGAACGCACTATTGGTGGTGCGCGCGTGGTCGGTATCGTCACAGATCGGGACATGGTGGTGCACGGTATCGCCAGCCGCAGCGATTGCACCCGGACCGAGGTATCCGAAGTCATGACGCGCGGCCTTTTGACTATTCACGATGACGCCGTCATCAGTGAAGCCCTGCGTTCAATGCTGAGCCACGGCCTGCACCGCCTGGCGGTGGTCAACCGCCAGCAACGACTGGTGGGCATGCTCAGCCTGGACGACACGATCCGCGCGATGGGCGGCGAATGGACTCTGCTGGCAGGCATTCTGGGCCGAGACAACGTGACCGAGTCTCGCCAGCATGCACCGTCCGACCTGATTCTCTAAGTCATCACCCAACCATTCTTCAGGAGAGCTGCCATGTTTCCCAATGTAGGAACCGCGGACCGTGCCGTCCGCATCTTGATCGGCATCGCCATGATCCTGCTGGCGTTCTTTGGCAAAGTGCCCGCATGGGTGGGCTGGTTGGGGCTCGTGCCTTTGGTGACGGGCCTGATCCGCATGTGCCCGCTCTATTGGGTACTGGGCATTGGCCGGGATTGACTAGGCTACAAACCAGAATACCGCCCAGCTTGAAAGAAGCATCGTCAGCAGGCCAGCGGCAACCTTGCCGGCAAAGTCTCGGCCTCCACTGACGGCCACCACAACCTTTGAGAGCGTGTTGGCGGTTAGCGCGAGCATCACGAGCGTGCCTGCTGTTGAGGGCTGCAGCGTGTGACCGGCAACCTGTGTTGCGATGGATGCGGTCGCTGCATGCACATCGGCAAACGCACCAAACACGGTAACGGCCGCCACGGCCGCGGTCCCGAGCCATGTGCGCGCTGCGGCTGCAGCCAGCAGCAAGGCCGCCGTCCACAGCGCAAAGCCGATCGCGACTCGCCAGTTGATCGATGAAGTTGAGCCCTCCTGCGCTTGCAGAAGCGGCTCGCTGTCACGCCATATCCATAGAGCGGACCATGCCACCGTCGCCATCACACCCATCACCAGTGGGGCGGCCAGCAAGCGCAACAGGTCGATACTGATGGCGGCAGTCAGCAGCACCATCTGCGCCAGCGTAGCGACATTGGACAGCAGGGCTGCGGCAACCGCGCCCTCAACAGGGCGATCCTCTTTCCGGACACGCGCGGCCATGTCCGTGATCGTTGCCACACTCGAGGCGAACCCGCTGAACAATCCTGCCAGCGGTAACCCGATGCGCTCACCAAACCATCGCGCCGCGAAGTGGCCCGCGTTGCCGGTCAGCATGACCAGCAGCACAACCAGCCAGAGGGTATGCGGATTCCAGGCGTTCAGTGGCCCCATGGCTTGGTTCGGAACCGCAGGCCAGATCAGCAATGCTGCTACGGCAAGGATCAGCAGATCGGCAAGCTCGCGCTGGGTGAGCATGGTGCGGGCGAACCGGTGCAAACCTGCCTTGGCATAGAGCAAGACAAGGAGAACAGTCCCGAGCGCGGCCGCCATCTCCGGCTCGCTTACAGCGTAGGCGCCGAGCAACGTTGTCGCGACAAGCGCGAGCTCCGTCGTCACACCAGGATCGACATCAGCCGAATGGTGATAGCCCACCGTAGCGAGTACCGCGACCGCCAGCAACACAACCGGTACAGCAAACGGAATCGGCAAGCTCGCTGCAATGGCACCTACCAGGGCTCCAATGGCAAACGTCCGCATGCCCGCCGGCAGCTCTGCACTGCCGGCATGGCTACGCTCGCGCTCAAGGCCGATCGCCAGTCCTACGCCCAAGGCAACCGAGAAGGACAGCAGTGAAGACATCTGGTGGATACGGATGGCAGTTGCGTTGCACGCATTCAGTATTGCGCGCAGCAACGCTTTCCGATTGATCTGGCGCAGTCGATGGCCAACGCGGGAGACGCAGCGCCGCACCACCCGTCCATACTGGACAGACGCGCCCCACTCGGAGACGGCCATGTCTGAATCCATGCAGGCCATGGTGATGGAGGAAGCAGGAAAGCCATTGGTCTGGCGCCACGTGCCGGTGCCCACACCTGGGCCGGGCGAGGTCCGGATCGCTGTGTCCATGTGTGGCGTTTGCCGCACCGATCTCCATATCGTGGACGGCGAACTGACCGCCCCGAAACCCTCCCTCATTCCCGGTCACGAAATCGTAGGCATCGTCGACTCGTGTGGCGAAGGTGTGACGACGCCGGCGCCAGGCGAGCGCGTTGGCGTGCCGTGGCTTGGCTGGACATGCGGAGTCTGCCCGTACTGCCTGCATGGACGCGAAAACCTGTGCGACCACCCTGCCTTCACCGGGTACACGCGCGATGGTGGATATGCGCAGTACGTCGTCTGCGACGCGCGATACTGCCTGCCGATTCCAGCCCAATACGATGATGCTCACGCCGCGCCTCTGCTCTGTGCTGGTGTGATCGGATACCGCACACTGCGTATGGCTGGCGATGCACACCGGATCGGCATCTACGGCTTTGGCGCTGCGGCTCACCTCATCACCCAAATTGCCGTAGCGGAGCAGCGTGAAGTCTTTGCCTTCACCCGAGCCGGTGACGCAGCAGCCCAGCAGTTGGCGCTGGACACAGGCGCCACGTGGGCCGGCGCAAGCAATGCGCCTGCACCAGAGCCCCTCGACGCCGTGCTGATCTTCGCACCAGTCGGCTCGCTCGTACCGCTAGCGTTGCAGGCGGTAGTTAAAGGTGGCACGGTTGTTTGTGGCGGCATTCACATGAGTGACATCCCCGCGTTTCCGTACCGGTTGCTATGGGAGGAACGCAAACTTGTCTCCGTCGCAAATCTGACGCGAGCGGATGGACTCGCGCTCATGCGCATCGCAGCAGAAATCCCCTTGCGGGTTCACGTTACGCCCTATCGATTGCAAGACGCCAACACCGCGTTGGAAGACCTCCGCTCTGGTCGGGTAGCCGGCGCTGCCGTTCTGCAGGTGTCTTCGGAAGACATTTGACACGCATCAACAGCCTGAGCGCCCCGCGGTCTACGCTGGTGCCACGCGGTGCCCTACTGCGCAACGCCTTGGAGACCACCATGTATCAGCGAATCCTGCTCGCCATCGACGGCAGCCACGCGTCCTATCTTGCGCTGCACCAAGCCATTGTGGTCAGCAAAGCAACGGGCGCGGAAGTCGAAGCCCTGTTTGTCGCCGATAGCACCGACGTGACTTTCGACATGGTTGGATCTGACTCGATTGCCTACGCCAAACAGGTGGTCGATTATGGCCGCGACACATTGGCGGAGGTATCAAAGAAGCTGGACGCAGCGGGCGTCAAGCATTCGACTAAGTTGCTGGAAAAATCCATTGTGCCGGGACAAATCTCCGCAACGATTGTCGCGGAAGCCAACGAGACCGGATCCGACCTGATCGTGCTCGGCACGCATGGTCGGCGTGGGCTCAAGCACTTGGTGCTGGGTAGCGTGGCTGAAGGCGTGGTGCGCAAGACCAACAAGCCGGTGTTGATGGTCCGCAGCGAGATCGATGAGTGACGCGACTGGCAGTGGAGCAGTCATTCTTTTCGTGCGAAGAATCTGCCAGTTTCTTGCCATGGCGAGAGGCGGACAGTACCACGAGCACCCTATTTACTGCGCGGTTAACAATCCAGTTCACCGAATATGGAAGGCCACTATTCCGCCGCTCGGCTCAGTTCGTGACCCGCACGCACGGCCGTGAGTTTGTACCCTAATCGCCGCGAACAGAGGGTCGCGCTCCGTCTCCGTTCAGGCTTGGCTGGTCTATTAGATTTCCGCCTGCCGTTGTTGGACCGCGGCCGACGCTCCCCGCCTATCTGGCCCGACGACGACCGCTCGTTCGAACGCCCCATTCGACACGCGACGCGAATCCGAGGCAAAGACGCGATTCGCCGCCCCCCGTCGGGGCGCCAAAGGGTGTCGCTCCCTTGCCGCCGCACCATGCGCACCTTGTCCACCGCGCGCCTTATCCGGCGGGCTTGCGCGCTTCGTGCGTCTCATCCTGATACTGCATCACCCGATCTGCGTAGCGCTCAACTAGCCATTTAACCAGTGACCAGGTAGCCCGGGGCCGGACAAACAGGTAGCCGCTCGCGGCCACCCATCGCCACGCGGGGCAGAACAGGTCCGGTGGCGGACAGTCCGCCCACTCCACCTGCTCAGTCTTTTGCACTGCCACCAAGCGCTTGAGTAGGATGCAAAACAGGCCGAGCACCTCGTACTCGGCAAGAACCTGATTGGCCCGCGTGGAACCGGGCACTAGGCATGTGCGCATCGACAGATATTGCAGCCCAAGCCAGAGACCGGAATGGCTGAGGCTCCATGCGTGGCTCGGCACCCCGGCAAGCGGAGTGAGTCCGTACAGAACGGCGAGTTGGCAGTAGGCGAGTGCCACGACCTTCGCGCCCGGTTGGACGCGCAGCGTCCGGTACTGGACGCTCGATTTCGTGTGGTCGCTCACCGCAGAATGCAGGTCCGCACCGGACAAGGCGCGCAACTTTTCCTGCATGCGCAGTATCGTCTGCGTTGTCCCTTTCTGGATCGATTCCCAGCTTACCGGCGTGCCCTGTGGATCGAACTTGTAACGCAACACCTTGTGCGCAGCATCGGTTTCTGAGTCGGTATCGGCCCAAACCAGATGCCGCAGCGCATGGCGATGAATGCGCGCAGCGTTCGTTGGGTGGGTTAACCTCTGTGAGCGTGCAATGTCGGCTCTCAGGCAGACAAGGCAGCAAGGATTACGGACGTGCTAACCCGCAAGGTGGACGGTCGGCGGATTCGAAAACGTCGCTAGGTACATTTTCTCTTCGCACCAGGCCTCAGAGGCGCAAGGCGAAACGTAGCCCAGGGTGGGCTCTATCAAACCTCTGGGGCAATCACACCATCTTGGTTTTGTGAGTAGCGATGATTGACGACGGAACCGTTGACGGGTGCGCCTCAAGTCTGGCTATGAAGGAGTGCGCCTTGGGAGTTAAGACGCGCGTTGATGCCATCAAGGACAGGAAGTGGCGCTTCCGAGCGTAGGCCGGATACGTTGCCCAGCACGCTCTTCTGACATTGGAAAAGCAGATTACAAGGCCGATGTATCCACACATTCTCTAGGACGTCGATATCCCGCTGCAGCGGCCGGACCTGCCTCCTGAGTTCGCGAATGCGTTACTCCTAGGCTGTCAACGACTTGCCAATTCCTGGGCGGCTTGCCTGTTCGGATTGGTATGCGCAACGCGGCGCCTCACCGCTGTTTTTTCAAGGCTTGCGCTGCGGCAGGTGACGCAGCAGATTTTAGACTTTATCTGTCTTCGAATGTCTGCCAAAAACTGTGTTTCCTGGTACCGCTTGTGGATGTCTAGTGCTACCTTGAGTTCGCTGAACCCTGGACATCACTCGGAAACGAGAATAGCTCGGAAGTCGTTGATATTGGTGAGTGTCGGGCCGGTAACAAGGGCATCACCGAGTGCTTCGAAGAAACTGTGGCCGTCATTTTCCGCCAGGCTGTTTTGCGGAAGCATCCCCTTTCTGTACGCCCGTATCAGCGTGTCGGGAGTAATGAAGGCTCCTGCGATATCGCCGTTACCATCCACGCCATCTGTGTCTGCGGCCAACGCATAAATGCCGTCTCGTCCCTGCAGAGCGATGGCAAGTGAGAGCAGGAACTCCGTATTGCGCCCGCCCTGCCCGCTTCCGCGCACTGTGACCGTAGTTTCGCCACCGGAAAGCAGCAGGCACGGCGGGCGGAACGGCTGCCCATGGTCAGCGCAAAAATGCGCGATGCCTGCCAGGACCTTGGCGACATCGCGCGACTCACCCTCGATAGCATCACTGAGAAGATAGGCTTGCATGCCTGACGTCCGCGCCACCTGCATCGCGGCCTCCAGTGCGATACGTGGATTGGCGATGATGGTGATCGTATTCCGCGCAAGGCGCGGATCGCCCGGTTTGACGGATTCCCCGCCGCTGCGCAGCACACGGTCAACGTTGGGTGGAAGCGGAATCCGGTATTTGGTAGCAATAGCCAATGCGTCGGCGCAGGTCGTCGGATCAGCAACGGTAGGGCCTGATGCGACATCCAGCGGATCGTCGCCGGGCACGTCTGAAATCACCAAGGTCGCCACCCGCGCCGGATGGCAGGCGGCTGCAAGCCGGCCGCCCTTGATGGCGGACAAATGCCGCCGTACGCAATTTATTTCGGCGATCGATGCGCCGCTAACGAGCAGCACCTTGCTGAGCGCCTGCTTGTCTTCCAAGCTGATGCCCGGCGCGGGCAACGTGAGCAGAGCCGAGCCCCCGCCGGAGATCAGGCAGATGACCAGATCATCTTCGGTCAGGCCCTGCACGAGCTCAAACACGCGTTGTGCGGCGGCCAGCCCAGCTGAATCCGGAACCGGATGAGCCGCTTCGATGATTTCGATCCGGCTGCATGGGGTTGCGTGCCCGTATCGGGTGATCACAATGCCCTCGAGCGGCCCTTGCCAATGCATTTCAAGGGCACTGGCCATCGCAGCCGAAGCTTTGCCCGCCCCCACCACGAGTGTCCGGCCCGCGGGAGGTGGCGGCAAATGCTTCGGCAAGCAAAGTGCCGGTTGAGCGGCATCGACCGCCGCTTGGAACATGGACCGCAGCAGATGCCGGGCCTGGGCGTGTTTGAACTCTTGCATATGGAAGCGGTAGGTGCGATTGCTAAAAGCTTCGCTTACGCTCGCGATGCCGCGATGTAGTCGCTCACGGCCTTTGTGACCTGCGCGGTCGTGGCCTTGCCGCCCAGATCTGGCGTGTGGACGCCGCTCGCGGTGGCGCGCTCGACGGCTTGCATCAGGACCCTGGCCGCGCTGTTCTCACCCAGATGTTCAAGCATCATCGCTGCGGTCCAGAAGGTGGCGATCGGGTTGGCAATGCCTTTGCCAGTGATGTCGAACGCCGAGCCATGGATCGGCTCGAACATCGACGGGAAGGTACGCTCCGGATTCAGGTTGGCCGTCGGCGCGATGCCCAAGCTGCCGGAAAGCGCCGCTGCGAGGTCAGACAGGATATCCGCGTGTAGGTTGGTTGCGACGACGACATCCAAGGTCTTCGGCTTTAGGACCATGCGGGTCGTGACCGCATCAACCAGTTCGCGGTCTATCTTCACATCTGGATAATCGGCCGAGATTTCGTAGAAGATTTCGTCCCACATAACCATGCCGAAGCGCTGCGCGTTCGACTTGGTCACAAGAGTGAGATGTTTAGCGGGGCGGCTGCGCGCGAGCTCGAAAGCGAAACGATGGATGCGTTCGACGCCTGCTCGTGTGAAGATGGCCGTCTCCGTCGCAGTTTCAATCGACAGGCCGCGGTGCGCACGGCCGCCGTGGCCTGCATATTCGCCTTCGGAATTCTCTCGCACGATCACCCAGTCGATGTCCTCGCCGTTCTTGAGCGGACTCTTGACGCCTGGAAGGACACGTGCCGGCCGCACATTCGCGTATTGGTCGAAGCCTTGCGCGATCGGAAGACGCAATCCCCAGAGCGAAACGTGATCCGGCACAGCTTGACTGCCGACAGCGCCAAAGAAGATTGCGTCGAAAGTCTTGAGCTTCTCGAGCCCGCCTTCAGGTATGTAGTGGCCGTGCTCCAGGTAGTGCTCTGAGCTCCATGGAAAGTGTTCCACATCGAGCCTGAAGCCGCCGTCGCGCTTCGACAGCACGTCAAGAACTTCAAGTCCGGCGGCAATGACTTCGGTGCCGATGCCATCTGCGGGGATCGCGGCGATCTTGTGTGCGCGCATGAATTCTCCTGGTGTTTCTTGATCAAGCATCCACCGGAAACACGCAAATGCGCGGCAATGGACACCGTGTTGTTATCAAGTAAAAAGGACCTTGCCAAGCGGCTGTGAGGGTCCGGTTGGAATACCGTCAAGCAGGGCGGGGGCGGCATTCGATGACGATTTCCGACTCGTTTCCGACCGCGGTGTTTCGTATTCCCAGCGCTAGTCCGACGCCAGACTTGCCCGAGTGCATCTACGCACTGGCTTTCTACACTAGGCCGCCGTGGAAGCAGGCTAAGCCGACCTCCGACCGGATGTCAGTCGCGCTTACATCTCAACATGGCGGCGAGCCGCGCGGTGCGCCAGTCGGTCGCGCCCACCAGCGCCGCCGACAACCCGGTAAAGCCAGTCCCCCGACCACAACGATCTCGCTATATCCCGAGATAGACCCTTCGGCGCCTGCTGTGATGGGGGCGGTGTCAAGCCGGCGGGATTACGATTTCATCCCGCCCTACCTAGATGGCTTGCCTGGTGCATCCGCATCGAATTACAGGCCAACGAGGGCTGGCAGGCCGCCCAGATTCTTGATTTCGTGGCTACCCCACACCGGCCAGCTTGGCTCGTGGCCGCGCGCGACGAACACCCTGTTCTTGATGCCGATGTCATCCGCCGACAGGTGGTCGTAGCGATAGCTCGACGACACGTGCAGGATGTCTTCCGGGCTGCAGCCAAGTTGCTCGATCATGTATTCGAAGGCTTGCAGGCGTGGCTTGTAGGCTTTCGCCTGCTCCGCCGTGTAGACGCGGTAGAACGGTGCCCCCAGCTTCTCGACGCTGTGGGGGATCAGATCGTTCATAGAGTTGGAAAGGATGACAAGTTTGTATTCCTTCGCCAACGTGGCCAGCGCATCCGGTACGTCCGGGTGCGGCTGCCAGGTCTTCACGGCTTCGTAAAACTTCAGGCCTTCGTTATCGTGACATTCGACTCCCCAGCGGCGGCAGGTACGCTCGACGGAGTTGCATAGGATCTCGTCGTACGGCCTGAAGTCGCCCATCACCTCATCCAGGCGATAGCGCGCAAAGTCCGTGGTGAACTGCTTCATCTCTTCAGGAGCGACACGGTCAGCGAAAAGCTCCTCCATCTTCTCCTTCATCTGGAAGTTGATCAGCGTCCCGTAACAATCGAAGGAAATGTATTTGGGCCTCAAGCTGGTAGTCATGATTCAGGTTCCTTTGTTTGACAGATGGTCAGATGTCCGACCAGAGCCGTGCTCGTGTACCGGCATTCGAGAGCTTGCTTGATCAGTACGGCGCCATTCTATGCAGCGGTACATCCGATAGAATGGATGCGAATTCACACGACCTTTTCCCTGGAGTCAAAAATGGTTCACTCGCATGAACTCAGCTTTTTCCAGGAAATCGTCAAGCAAGGAAGCCTGTCGGCAGCGGCGCGCGAACTCGGCGTCACGCCGGCGGCGGTCAGCAAGCGGCTGTCGAAGATCGAGGAAAGCCTAGGCGTTTCGCTAGTGCGGCGCACGACGCGCCGGCTCAGCCTGACTGATGAAGGGGAGCTGTTCCTCGCCCACGCCCGCCGGATACTGACGGAACTCGAGGAGATGGAACAGCAGGTGGCCCAGAACCGCCTCGCCCCCAAGGGCTTGCTGAGGGTAAATGCACCCCTGGGTTTCGGGCGTACCTACATCGCCCCGATCGTTTCTCGCTTCGTCAAGCGCTATCCCGAAGTGGAGGTCCAGTTGCAACTGACAGACCATCCACTCAGTCTCGTCGACGACACCTTCGAAATCGGCATCCGCTTCGGCGAGATTCCGGATGCGCGTCTCATTGCACGGCGCATCGCGCCCAATCGCCGTCTCGTCTGCGCGGCGCCGTCCTACCTCAAGACGCATGGCGTGCCCAGGGTCCCGCATGACCTGGTCCACCACAACTGCATCGTGCTGCGACAGAACGAGTCGGCCTACGGCTTGTGGCGCTTCTCAAAGGGAAAAAAGACCGAGACCGTCAAGGTACGCGGAACGCTCTCCAGCAATGACGGTGAGGTGGCGCTCAATTGGGTGCTGGCCGGACATGGCTTGATGCTCAGAGCCGAGTGGGACACCGCAAAGTATGTTCGGACGGGACGACTGGTGATTCTGTTGGAAGACTATGTGACGGAGCCAGCGGACATTTTCGCCGTCTATGCAGAGCGGCAGGGACGATCGCCACGGGTGCGCGCTTTTACTGATTTTCTCGTGAATAGTTTTGCGCAAAGCGCGGGGAAATCGCAAGCGCTCGAGTTGAAGTGGTAAATGTTCGTCCTTGGCATTCCGCCGATCTTTCTTACCTGCACGAGGGTTGGCTGGCGTTCGTAAAAAACCCGCAAATTCTCGACCTACGCTGTTGAATGCGAAATCGACCGTTTACATTCGAGCGGTTGGCGGCGCTGGTGGCGAAGCCCAAGTAGCGTGCACGGTGTTGCCCTTTCCGGGAGGAGACGCCCCCCTTCCTTTTCCAGATCCACGATACCGAGCAATGTGGTGCGGCTTCGCAGCCGGAAGGTGACATAGGGCATTTCGGGAATCCGCGCCGGCGTGGTCTAGGAATACGCGAATCCCGCGCGCTTTGCCCGGATACCCTTCAGGCACTTGTGGCAACACGTAATCGATGGTGTCGTGGTCCGCACAGCCCAGAAGCTTTTCATATCGACCACGACCACCCGGTGCCGAGCAGGGTTCGTCAGCAAGCTGGGGTTGGTGAAGCCGCCGCGTCCTTAGTGTCGAGCATGCCTTTTCCACCACAGGCACGTGCCGCTGATGGCGATTCCCGCCAGAGCCAGCCCAAACACGCATTCGAAGATGCGATAGGCCAACGCGCCCAAATCGGCGCGATGCAGCGCAAGAAGCCAGGCGGAAATCCACTGCCCACGCGCCGTTCCAGTCGTCGGTTGGAAGGCTAGGGGCTTGCCGGTCTGCGCATCGAGCCACAACGTGGTGTGCGCACGGCGGTTGCCGATATCGGCATTGGTGTGCACGCGGTAAGCGAATGCGGCACGCGTGCGGTCGTAACGCAGGGCGTCCTCCCACTCCACACGTTCTCCACGTGTGCGCATTTGCTGGTCCACGTGGGCCCGAGCGGTCTGCAGTGCTTGGCTCCAACTCAGCGCTGGCGATGCGATGGGCTGTGCCAGACGAGGCACGCCCGGTGGTTCCGCACCACCCAGCGCACGCATTACCGGCTGATACACCTGCGTGCCGAGGGTCAGCCCCACGGCGGACCACGCCATGACGATGCACATCAACCACAGCCAAAGCCCACCGGCACGATGCAAGCTAAAGCTGACGGCCAATTCGCTGCCTTGCACTCGCGGTCGCCAGGCCGAGCGCCATACACGCCATCGCGCGACGCTGCCTCGCGCCGTAGCGGGAAACGTCAGCGCAAGACCCAGCACGCTCGCAAACAGCCATGCCAGCGCAACGCACCCCAGGATCTTTTGCCCTATCCCGTCGACTGTCAGGCAATAGTGGACGCGGTACACGAATGGCACCGCATTGATCAGCCCTTGTCCGGCGTCACCCCAACGCCGCTCGCCTTGGATCTTTCCTGTGTAGGGGTCGACATAGAGCTCATCGTTGCCCTTGGGTTCTGCGGGCTGCACCGGAAACATCAACGTCTTGCCGGGTTCGGTGCGCAGCGGCAGCGTGTCAGCTTCAACCCCGGGGCGCTGTTGCAGCAGCCGTTCGCGCAACACGAGCGGATCGAGCAACGGTGCATCGCTTGTTGGTGGCTTGGCACGAAACAGCGAGGGCGCGGTGATGGCGTTCAGCTGCGGGTAGAACGCCATCATGCTGCCGGTCAGACCAGCAACGACCAGAAAGCCCACCAAGGCCAGACCGAGCCAACGGTGGGCTGCTAGAGCCCACGTGCGCAATACTGCCTTGCGCACGCGCTTCGTTTGCGGACTCACGCTCACATATCGAACTGTGCCGACAGCCACACCGTGCGTGGCTTGCCTGCCCACGCGCCATTGATGCTCGGGTCGCCCGCTGCCCAGTAACGCTTGTCGGTCAGGTTCTGCACGCTGAGCGCAAAGGTCGTGCGGTAACCGGCCAGCTTCGTGGTGTAGCGCGCCCCTGCATCGAAGCGGGTGTAGCCCGCCATCCAGCTCGTGTTCTGCGCGTTGAGCGCACGACGGCCCACCACGTACACGCCACCGTTCAGGCTCAGGCCCGGCACCGCCGCGATGCGGTAATCCAGGAAGGTGCTGGCCTGGAAGTTCGGCACATCGGCAATGCGCTTGCCCGCGACGCTCGGGTCGGCCGGGTTGTCGGCCTCGGTGTGCAGGAAGGCCAGGCCGCTGACCACCGACAGCGCATTGGTGATGCGCCCGTTGCCCGTCAGCTCCACCCCAGTGTGACGCTGCGTACCGCCCTGCACGGTGAAGTGCGCGTCGTTCACGTACTGCAGCGTCTTTTCCAGGCGGAACACCGCGCCGGTCAGCAGCAGGTTGTCGCTCACGCGCGACTTGACACCAAACTCGTACTGCTTTGTCTTCAGCGGCGGCAGGTTTTCGCCGGCGTTGTTGGTGTCGTAGCCGGCCGGGCCGGGTTGCTCGTAGCCTTCTGCGTAGCTCACGTAGGTGGACAGCGACGGCATCGGCTTGAACGTCAGCGCAAACGACGGTGCGTTCACGCTGGCGGTCTGCTCGGTGTTCTTGCCCGAGGCCGGCATGCTGTCATTGCGGTAGTTGATGTGGCGCAGGCCCAGCAACAGATCCCAATGCTGTCCAAACGACAGCACATCGCTCACGAACACGCTGGGCTGGTAGTTCTTCGAGAGGTTCTTATTCGGGAAGGTCAGCCCCGTGGGCGCCGCCGAATACACCGGCTGGTAGATGTTGCCGACCGTCGTATCGAGCACGCGGAAGCCCGACTCCGCCGCGCTGAAGTTACGCGTCGACACGCCCGTCACAAGCTGGTGCTTGACCGGCCCCGTGCTGAAGTTGCCCGACACATACGTATCGGTCGACAGCACGCGGAAGTTCTGGTCCGGGTTCAGGTAGATGTCACCCGACAGGATGTTGCCGGTCGTGCTGACGTTGTAGATATCGGGAAACGCCGCCACGCGCGCGTTATACGACTGCGCAACGCGGCTGGTGAACTTCCAGTCGTCATTGAAGCGGTAGCTGAAATCCGCACCGATGTTGTACGTCTTGGTTTCGTACTGCAGCCACGGCTGGCCCAGCAGCACGCGCGGGTCGACCGGAGCCGGCAGTGTGCCGTCAGGGTACGGGCCAACAGCAGGCTGTGCGGCGATCTTGCGGTTCTGATAATCGAAGTCCAGGCGCAGCAGCGCCTGCGGCGTGAGCGCCCAGTCGAACGCACCGGAAATGAACTCGCGCGACAGATCGCCGTTGTGGCCGAAGTTGCCGAGCTTCTCGCCAGCCACGTTGAGCCGGTAGCCGAAACGGCCATCGGCCAGCGGACCACCCAGGTCCACTGCGGCGTAGTAACCATCGTGATCGCGGATCCCGGTCTTGATGCTGGCGAACGCATCCTTGGTCGGCCGCTTGATCACGTAGTTGATCGTGCCGCCCGGCGAGTTGATGCCATACAGGAAGCCCGACGGCCCCTTGAGCACATCGACCTGCTCAATGTTCTCCAGCGGGATCTCGTAATACGGCGCCACCGACATGCCGTCGCGGCGGATGGTGTTGGTCCAGTCGACGAAGAAGCCGCGGATGCGCACGGTCTCGTAGGCGCCGGCCTGCGTGGCGTCCTGGATAGACGGATCGTTCTTGAGCACGTCCATCAGCGTGCGGGCGTCCTGCGTGTTCATCAGCTCGCCGTTGTACGACTGCACCGAGAACGGCACCTGCTCGGGCGGCTTCTCGCCCAATGCCCCCATGCTGATGCCCTGGCTGGCGAACAGCGACGGCCGGGTGCCACGCACCTCGGACGGTGCCAGCTTCACCTCGGGCGGCGGCGCGGTCTCGGCTGCCGTCGTCGTGATGACGAAGGCCTGCGCTCCCGTTTGCTTGGCACGCAAGCCACTGCCGGAGAGCAGCCGCTCCAACGCCTGCGACACGGTCAGGTTGCCGTCAACGGCTGGTGCCGCGCGCGAGCCAAGCTGGTCGGTGCCAAAGACAATCTGTGCGCCGGATTGCTTGGACAGCGTGCGCAGCGCTTGATCCAGCGGCTGTGCCGGAATGTGGATGGACTGCGCCACGCCTTGCGCCCACGCGCCGGCAGCGGCAACCATGCCGGCAGCCAGCACGGCCAGTCGGGTCATACGGTGAATGGTGCCCTGACGGCGATGACGTTTCGAATTCGACTGCACGCGATTTCCCCCTGTTGTTATGCGTTCGCGGGAGCCCCGTCGTGGGGCTCATAGGGGAAGGCGAATTGATTCGCGTTTGTGTTGATGTCGGTTACAAATTTTTTCTTCAACGCGCGGCGATGTCGACCGTGCCATCGGGCTGACGCTTCACGCGCACGGGTAACACGTCAGGCAGTGCGTCGAGCAACGTGTCAATGCCGGAGGTCGCGTATTCGCCCGACAGGCGCAGGTTGCCCGCACGGGTGTCATGCAGGCGAATCGGTGCGTTGCGGTAACGCTGCATTTGCGCAAGGGCTTCGCGCAGCGGCATGCCGTCAAAAACGAGGCGGCCCGACGTCCATGCCAGCGCCCCACTGGGCAAGGCGGCCATCGGCCCCACCTGGCCATCCCGAACCGCCAGCATCTGGCCGCCGTTCAGTCGGACAGGCGCGTCTTCAGGATGCCCCTTGACCTCGACCGCCCCTTCGGCCACCGCAACATCCACGCGGCCTGTGTCACGCCGCACATTGAAGACAGTGCCGATATCGCGCACTTCGGTGTCCCCCGCTGTCACGACAAAGCTGCGCCAGCCGTGCGCCACGGTAACCATCGCCTCCCCCTGCTCCAGACGCAGCCAACGCCCGCGCAAGCGGTTCTCCAGCACGGCGACCGTACCGGTATTCAGTTGGATACGCGTGCCATCGCGCAGCGACCATTCGGCATGCTCGCCAATGCGGGTGGCAAGCTGCGTGCGTTCGATGGTGGGATTGGCAAACCACAGTGCCGCGACAGCCAGCGCGATGGCAGCTACACCTTTGCCTGTATGCGAGCGCTGGCGATAGGCCCGTGCCTCGCGCAGCAGCTCGTCCTTGCTCGGAAAATGCGGGCGCAGACCGTCCTTGTACGGGTTCAGCGGATTCGGCGGTGGCGGCGCCTTGCCGCGGCGCTCAGATGATCCGGCCATCGAGCGCTCCGGTTGCGGTTGCAGTTGCCGGGATGACAATCACCCGTGGCTCGTGCGTTGACTCGGGTGAGTCCAGCACGGGCCGCAGCGACTTCATGGCCCGCATGACATGCTGGGCAACCATGTTGCGCGAGATGCCGAGCGCATGCGCAATCTCCTCCTGGGGCATGTCGTGCAACCGGTGCAACAAGAACACCTGCCGACAGCGCGGCGGCAACTGCTCGATCGCCACGCGCAACCGCTCCACCTGCTGCATCAGATGCACATGGTGCGCACCGTCGACGTCGTGACTGCGCAGGTCGGGCACCTCTTCCATCGACACGACCGTATTGGCGTGCGCTGCGTCCGCGCGCTGCCGATCAATGGCGCGATAGACCGATGCGCGCCGAAGGAAGGCGAGCGGATGGACAGCCGTGGTGCGTGCCGGGCGTTCGAGCAACTGCAGGCAGAGGTCGTGCACGACATCGCGCGCGAAGCCCCGGCTGGAAAACCGGCGGCGTACGTGATCCACCAGATCCTCGTAGTGCCGCACCAGCGTGGCTAGCAGGCTCGGGTTGTCGGGATGGAGCGGCACGTGAGGTCGATTGTCTGACGAATGCGAAGGCTCAACTATAAATGATAATCGTTATCATTTGTTGGGCCGTGCCCTATGTGGCGCCACCGTGGGGTTCTAAGTCGAAACCCCATGATTGACTCATGCGGGCGTTGCTGTTTTGGTGCCGGCTTTTCCGCATGCGCTTTTTTGAGCCTCTCCGCCCTCCGGAAGGATTGCAACAATCCCGCCCAGAATTGATAATCACTCGCATTTGAAATGAAGTTGCAATAACTGCTGCGTCTTCCGCAGCAGTACAGCACGCATAAGGAAGGACGGGGTTCATGCAAAGCACAGGGTTGGCGGCCGGCGTGGCAGCCACATTGATCAATATCGTGGGCATCACGGATCTAGCCGCACAGGAGATACAACTGCCGACCACCACGGCAACGGGCCAACGCCAGGGTGCCGCGTTTCGCCCCACCGATTCGTCGTTGGCCACACGCACCGACGCCAGCCTGATGGAAATTCCATTTGCCGTGAGCAGCGTCAATGCAGAGTTGATGCGCACCGTGGCTGCCGGCCGGGGCGACGACCTGTACGACTGGGTGGCCGGCGTGTCGCGCCAGAACAGCTTCGGCGGCCTGTGGGACCACTACGCCGTGCGCGGCTTTGCCGGCGACGGCAACTTTGCTGGTACCGACTACCTGCTCAACGGCTTCTCGTGGAACCGTGGCAACAGCGTGCCGCGCGACACCGCCGCCCTGGAGCGCATGGAAGTGCTCAAGGGCCCGGCCTCCGCGCTGTACGGTCGCGGTGACCCAGGCGGCATCATCAGCTACACCACCAAACAGCCGCAGTTCAAGAGCGCCAACACCGTCAGCGTATCGGCGGGCAGCTACGGCGCCACCCGGCAAACGCTGGACTCCACCGGCCCCTTGTCCGACACAGTGGCTTATCGGCTGAACCTGATGAACGAGGACAACGGCAGCTTTCGCGATACGGTGTCCAGCAAGCGCTACCTGATCGCACCGGCCTTCACGTGGATGGCGGGCCCCGACACCGTCGTCCACTACGAGATGGAAGCCGTGCGCCAACGCGCCCCGCTTGACCGAGGCGTGGTGGCCATCAACAAGCAATTGGGCGCAGTCCCGACCTCACGCTTTCTTGGGGAGCCGGGCGACGGTGACTACGAAGTGCGCAACCTGGGGCACCAGTTCACGGTAGACCACCGCATCAACGCAGATTGGTCGATCAACGCCGGCCTGGCACAACGCGAGACGGACCTGTACGGCCGCTCGTCCGAAGCGTTCTCGCTGCAGGCCGACGGGCGCACGCTGTGGCGCCGCTATCGCCATGTCGATTTCCACACCAATGACCTGCAAGGCCGCCTGGAGTTGAGCGGCAAGCTGCAGACCGGCGCCGTGGGGCACACGTTCGTCATGGGCACGGATGCGTACCGCTTCAATTACGACCAGCTCGTGCAGCGCTCCACGCCCACGGCCGCTGCACCCTACGCCATCGACATCTTCAACCCCGTCTACGGCCAGGCCACCCCGGCCCTGCGCCCGGCCACCAATGCGCTGGAGCATGACGAAGGCCAGGGTGCCTATGCGCAAGACACCCTGGCGCTGGGCGAGCAGTGGAAACTCATCGCCGGACTGCGGTGGGACAACTACCGCCAATCCATCGAGAACCGGATCACCGGCAAGACCGCCAGCCAGCAGCAGACGGCCTTCAGCCCGCGCCTGGGCGTGGTCTACCAATGGAGCCCCGCGTTGTCGGTTTACGCCAACACGGCGTATTCATTCCGCCCCAACAACGGCATTGACGCGGGCGGCAACGCCTTCGCCCCTGAGAAGGGCCATGGCTACGAGGTGGGCGCCAAGTGGGCCGGTGCGCGCTGGCTGGCCACCGTGGCCGCGTTTGACGTCACCAAGCGCAATGTGTTGACGGCCGACCCGTCCAACGATGGCTTCTCGCGCGCCGCCGGCGAGGTGCGCAGCCGCGGCGTGGAACTGGAATGGAGCGGTGAACTGGGCGGCGGCTTTCGCGGTATCGCCAACCTGGCGTACGTGGATGCGGAAGTCACGCGCGATACGGTCCTCACACCGGGTGCTCGCCTGGTCGACATCCCGCGCGTCAATGGCAGTGCGCTGCTGATGTATGAGTTTGCCCCCGCCTTTGCCAACAAGGCAGGTGTGGGCGCAGGCGTGGTCTATGTTGGCCGCCGCGCGGGCAATACGGCCAACACGCAAGACGGCTTCCAATTGCCCGCGTACACGACCGTGCAGCTCAACGGCTACGTGCAGCTCGACAAGCACTTGCGCGCTTCAGTCGTGCTCAACAACCTGTTCAATCGCACGTACTACGTCAGTTCGTACAACAGCGTGTGGGTCACGCCGGGCGCGCCGCGCAGCATTCTCGGCACGCTGTCGTACACCTTCTGACCGCCTGGCCGCTCAGTGCACGCCGCCCTCCGCCGCGCCGTGCTGCGCGGCCAGTGCCGGATCATCCAGTATCTCCAGATCACGCACCGCCAGTTCCGCCAGCACGCGCTCGCCGGCCGTGGAAGTGGCGGCCGCCGCCTGCAATAGCATCGATGGCCCTGCCGCATAGCCACGCGTGTTGATCTCGTAGACGTAGTAGCCGGACGCCTTCCAGCTTTCGGATGCCTTGAGCATGCGCACCGTCTCGTTGGCCAGCAGCTGCACCTGGGCGACGTCCTGCTCGCTCAGGCCCGCCAGCACTTCGCGCAAGGCCACCTCGCGCGCAGCGGGGTCGCTCACCGACGCCTGGCTTTCCAGCTCGGCAAAGATGTGCTCGACGATACGCTGGC